>JAFPAQ010000053.1 GCA_017424235.1 Lachnospiraceae bacterium
AAGCAGATAAAAGAAGAATACATTTTTTTAATAGGATTTTTATCATATACGTTTTCTGTGATTATGTATATAGGTATTCTTAATCAGTCTATGTTAAGTGGAATTTTTGAAAAAAGCAGTAAAAGTGTATTTTTTTGTATTTAACTATGGTGCAGTTTTTTCAGGACTTGTATATGTTGGGTTGGGACTTCTTATAGCAAAGTACAGGAAATATTTGAATAGTTGGATTTCATTAATAGGGCTTATAATTATACAGATTTTAAAAAAATATACAGGTTTTACAATAACAGAATACATGAGAATTTTGGAAGTTTTATTCTTGTTTATGATTTTGCTTAATATAAAGCTTCCAAACAGTAAATGCTACCTGTACATAAGAAATATGTGCATGCTGATATATTTGTCACATTTAATTTTTCTTTCAATCTATACTTTTTTGATAATTGGAGAACCTAATAAATTCGGTGTGGATACATTTTTGGTTACTTTAGTATGCAGTACAGTGTTTGCATTTATTGTTACATATTTTAAATTCAAAAGAGTCAGGGCATGACTAATATATTAACTTAAATAACCATAATTTGGTAACAGAGGAGAAAAATGGGAAAACTTGTCAGTGTAGTTGTACAGGCATATAATTCAGATGATACTATTGTAAGAACTCTTGAAAGTGTAAAAAATCAAGATTATCCGGATATAGAACTTATTGTTACAGATGATAAATCAAAGGATAACACAATAGATATTGTTAATGAATGGATTTCACAAAATAAACAGTTTTTTAAGAATGTTAATCTTATAACCACACAGGAAAATACAGGAATACCGGGGAGTAATAACAGGGCATTAAAGCATGTGCATGGTAAATATGTGGAGTTTCTTGCTGCTGATGACTGTATGAGTACTGATGCCATAAGTGAATATGTAAAGTTCTGTGAAAAGAATGAAAATGTTATTCCTGTTTCAAGGGTAAAGCTTTTTTCAGATGATGACAATTGTGATTTTACAAGTGTTGAAAACTATTGTGATAAATGCTATGAATTTGCAAAGCTCTCATATAAGGAGCAATATAAAATGTTACTTATACAGAATAGAGTGGTGGCACCTGCTGCTGCCTTTTATCCAACATCAGTGATAAGAAAACTTAATGGCTTTGATGAGCGTTTCAGATGGATGGAGGATTATCCAATCAATGTAAAGCTGATGCATGAAGGGTATAGATTTGGGTTTATCGATAAACAGCTTATCCATTACAGGATTTCAGGTGGCTCAATCACAGGTTCAAATATGTCACCTTTAAAAAAGACAGAGATGGAGTATTTCTTTAAACAGAAAATGTGGTATATGATACAGAATGGAATGGCAATAGAAGCACTTAAACAGTCAAAAAGCTGGTTTAAGGTACTTTTTGGCAGGTAGGAGTAAATATGGATATTTTGATAATTCCTGCATTTTTTCAGGATAAAAAGAGACCTACGCTGGGAAGCTTTTTTGTTGAACAGGCAAAGGCTCTAAAGAATAATGGAGACAATGTAACAATTCTATATTGTGATACTTATTCTGTAAAATGTTTTTCTGACTGGTTAAAATATGAAGAGGTTTCACATCAGGTATCAGACGGTATAGATATTTACCGAAAAAAGATATTCTGTCCATTAAAGCATGGAATCAAAGGGCATCGTGAAGCCTTTTCAAGAGGCATTTCACAATTATATATGGAATA
Organism: Lachnospiraceae bacterium; assembly: GCA_017424235.1. Classification (GTDB taxonomy): domain Bacteria; phylum Bacillota; class Clostridia; order Lachnospirales; family Lachnospiraceae; genus COE1. The sequence goes on from JAFPAQ010000053.1 coordinate 1,724, forward strand.
TATACAGGGACACAAAAATATTGATATCATACATGCACATTGCTGTGTCTGGGCTGGATATGCAGCGATGGAGCTTTCTCAAAAAACAAATATTCCATATGTGATTACTGAGCATGCTACATTATTTCAATTGCATCGTGATGAAATCAATCCTAAAGAAGATAAATATATTGCAAAAGCTTTTAAAAATGCCGGCAAAGTTGTCTGTGTAAGTGATGCATTTGCAGGTTTGCTGTCAGATTATAGAAATAAAAATGATATTGCGGTGATAGGAAATGTTGTTGACTGTGAGCTTTTTCAAGTAAAGGACAAAATGGAAATGGTTAAAAAGGAGAGAGAGTTTACCTTTTTAACCATTTGTTATATGGAGGAAGAGGCACAATTATACAAAAAAGGTATAGATATTTTAATAAAGTCATGGGCAGAATTAATAAAGAATTATCCGGATTCAAGGCTTATTATAGGCGGAGGTGGACGTTGTGTCTCAAAAGTGATAGAATGGTGCAGGGACTATAACGTTGAAAGTTCTGTTGAATTTGTGGGAGCACTTGATAGAAAACAGGTAGTCAGATATATGCAGGATTGTGATTGCTTTGTACTTCCAAGCAGATATGAGACTTTTGGAGTCGTTTATATAGAGGCGTTTGCATGCGGAAAGCCGGTTATAGGTGTAAAAAATGGTGGTCCTGATGATTTTGTAAATGATACAAATGGCATATTGATCCCCTTATTTAAAGATGAAAATGATATAGAAGTGCTTGTATCATCAATGAAAGAGATTATAGAAAATATTGATAAATATGATAGTGGCGTGATTCGCAGATATGTTGAAGAGAGATTCTCTGCTGATGCTATTGCGAAACAGTTACATTCTGTTTATAATGAGGTGCTTTGTAAATGAGTGAATTACTGATATCTGTTATCACTCCCTGCTTTAACAGTGAGAAGACTATTGAAAAGACTTTGGAGTGTATAGAGAACCAGACTTATAAAAATATAGAATATATAATAGTTGACGGTGGTTCTACAGACAGGACTCTTGAAATAATTGAAAAACATAAGGACAAATTGCCAAAAAGATTTATACTTATATCTGAAAAGGATAATGGAATCTATGATGCCATGAATAAGGGTATAGAACGTTCATCAGGTAAGCTTATAGGAATTGTAAACAGTGATGACTGGTACGAAAATGATACAGTTGAGCAGATTGTTTCAAATTATAAGCACAATAAATATGAAGTGATTTATGGTATGCAGAAGACTTATCTTAATGGCAAAGAAAAGGCAACCTTTATTTATCACCATGATTTTTTGCCGGAACAGATGATAACACATCCAACCTGCTTTGTTACAAGAGACACATATAATGATTTAGGAAAATTCGATCTTACGTATAGGTCTGCCGCAGATTATGATCTTATGCTCAGGTATTATGAGAGTAAAAAGGTTGTTTTTACACCTGTTTACAAAGTTCTTTCAAATTTTCAGTTAGGTGGTATGTCCAGCAGTCAGACAGGAGTCAGAGAAAATGCAACAATCAGGCACAATCGTGGATACATGACTGATAGTAAATACAGATTTGTGATGTTAAAAAGTAAAATATATCAAATGTTAAAAGGTTAGTCTTTAGGTGATATCAAATAGTATGAAACTTGCAATTATTTCATTAAATACAGAAAATAAAAATCAAAGCAAATATTATAATTCTCAGGCAGAAGGGCTTGCCAAAGCACTTGTTAAAATGGGGCATGATGTTAATGTATACCATCTTATTCCTGAGCTTGAGGTTTCTGAGGATACACTGCAAAAAGAAAATGTAACTGTTATATATCAAAAATGCAGACATATAGGTAAGCATGCAATAGTTGATTTTGACAGGCTTGATAAGAACAGAGACTGCTATATTACTGCTTCTGATAATTACCTTGCACTTGGAGGATTCTCCAAATGGTGCAAAAATAACAATATTTTATGTCTGCCATATATAGGAGTGATACACAGTAACAATGCTTCTGCATGGAAGAGAAAAATAGTAGATATTCTTTGTAACAATGTGAAGTATTATAAGAAATTGCCAACAATAGTAAAAACTCCTGCTTTGGAATGTGAACTTAAAAACCAGGGGGCAGACAAAATATATACAGTACCTGTTGGGCTTGACAGACATCTTTTGAATGAAAATTATAATGATTATGACATTAGTGTATTAAAGGAAAAATGGAATTATAATAAAAATGATAAAATAATTCTTTTTATTGGAAGAATGACAGCTGAAAAGCAGCCTGAAAAGATGGTAGATATTTTTAAAAAGGTCTATGAGCAGGATAAAGATTACCGCCTTATAATGGTAGGTCAGGGAGAACTTTTAGGCAGTGTCAGGGATAAAATAAAAGAATATGGCTACGAGAAAATCATTACAATAAATGAAAAAATATCAAATGACAGAATGTGGGAGCTTTACAGGATTGCAGACTGCTATGTAAATCTTAACACGCATGAAATATTTGGTATGGCAATATTAGAGGCAATGTATTATGAAAATATGGTAATAGCTCTTAAAGCACCGGGACCATCTTATATAATTGAGGATGGTATATCAGGATATATATGTAATGATGATGAAGAAATCATACAAAGAATTGTTAATGAAGATAAGGCAGATATAGGAAGTCAGGCCAAAGATAGGATTCTTAGCAACTTTATGTGGGAAAAATCAGCTCAGAGTATTGTTAGCATAATAAACAGCAATCTTGGAAGGGAAGATTTATATATATGGAAATAAAATGTAATGTATTAGACAGACAGTTTAAAATGTATCAGGAGGAATATGAGGAGGCAGCACTTAGGGTACTGCGCTCAGGCTGGTATGTTCTTGGAAATGAAGTAAAACAGTTTGAGGAAGAATTTGCGGACTTTACAGGAAGAAAATACTGTGTTGGACTTAACTCCGGTCTGGATGCACTTATTATGTCAGTTCGTGCTCTTGGAATCGGAAAAGGTGATGAGGTAATAGTACAGGCAAATACTTACATTGCAACTGTAATCGGAATTACAGAGAATGGTGTTACCCCTATATTTGTAGAACCTGATGAATACTTTAATATTGATGCAGAAAAGATTGAAGCTGCAATAACAGATAAGACTAAGGCAATTATGGTGGTACATCTTTATGGTCAGGCATCTAATATGACAAGGATTGCAGAAATTGCCAAAAAATATGAGCTGCCAATTATTGAAGACTGTGCGCAGTCTCATGGAGCATGTTTTGAAGGAAAAATTACAGGAAAATTTGGAATATCAGGTTGCTTTAGCTTTTATCCTACTAAAAATCTTGGAGCTTTTGGTGATGCAGGTGCGATTGTTACAGATGATGAAGAATTTGCAGAAAAGATTCGAATGATGCGCAATTATGGAAGTAAAATAAAGTATCATAACGAAATAGAAGGTATTAATTCAAGACTTGATGAGATGCAGGCAGCATTGTTAAGGGTAAAGCTTAATCATATAGATGAACTAAATCGTGAGAGGACTGAGCTGGCAGCAGAATATGACAGTAAAATAAAGAATGATAAGATCGTTCTTCCAAAGTTAAGAAGTGGTGCAGACAGTATTTACCATCAGTATGTAATAAGATGCAAAAACAGAGAAAAGCTTCAAAATTATCTGCGCGAAAATGGAATACAGACTCAGATTCATTATCCGATTCCACCACATCTTGCAGATTGCTATAAATATCTGGGACACAAAAAGGGAGAATTTCCAATAGCAGAAGCATATGCTGATGAGGTACTTAGTCTTCCTATGTATACAGGCATGACTAAGGAAGAGCAGGCATATGTAATAGATAAGCTAAATTCTTACTAATAAATGTCAGAAGGAAATTAAAATGAGCAAAATTGATTGGAAAAAAATTAATATTATTATCTGTAGTATTTATACAACTATTATATTTTCCATGAGATATGGAATTGTAGAAGATGAGATTATAAAACAGGTGACAAATTCAGAAAATAGCCTTTATTGTATGCTTTTAAAACTCTTATATGCAATTGATGACCATGGTATTTTGTCAATATTGGTAATGCTGTTTTGTTTTATTTTGTATAAATATTCTTTTTCCATAGGAAAGTTAAAGACAGAGGAAAAAGTGACTGGTATATTACTGGCATTAACATTTCTTTTTGGAAAGACATTTAATGATTATGGATCAACAATTATTTTAGTAACAGGTCTGGTACAAACATTAAAGACTATATTGATATTATGTGGATATATTTTGTTTTTTACACAATTTGTAAAAGCAATCAGATATTATCTAAGTAATGCTAATATATTAAATAAAGGTTTTGATATAGATGATCCTGTAAAATATAGAAGGATAGTTTTAATAATTCTTATGGTATTTTGGGGATTTCATTTAATTGCATATTATCCGGGTATGTTTCAGGGGGATACAGAGGATATTATACATATGGCATATAACTACCACACAGGACTTGCAGATACTGTAGAACTTATATCAGAGGATGTCTTATTGGTAGACCATCATTCGGTGTTGTATACAATTATATTAGGTTCATTTGTAAAACTGGGACAATATATATTTAATTCAGAAAATATTGGAATTTTTATGTATACGATTGTTCAGATGATATTTACGGCATGGGTATTAGCTTACAGCTTGTACAAAATGAAAAAATATAATGTGAACGCAGGAATAAGGACTGTTTCATTAGTGTTTTTATGTTTGTTTCCCTGGATTCCACGTTATGCAATTATGGCAACGAAAGATACTCTTTTTGCAGACTTTTTGCTGTTATATTTATTAATCATACTCGATATAGTTGAACAGAATAAAGAAAAGATACCTTTAAAACAATTAGTGTTAATTGTAATCTATGCCATAATTATTTTCCTGTTAAGAAAGAATGGTCTTTATGTAGTACTGTTATCAGTGCCATTTTTGATGATGATTCAAAAGAAATGGATAAAATCACTGGTTGTTATAATGGTTTGTGTATTTTTATCAAAATTTTTATATTCAGATGTGATATTATCTGCTGCAAAAATTACAGATGGAAGTGTTAGTGCAGCATTATCAATTCCTCTGCAGCAAACATCAAGATATTTGAAATATTATGGGGATGAGGTCACTGAAGAAGAAAAAGAAGCGATTGATTCGGTGGTAGTATATGATAGTGTTTCTACTATTTACTGGGCAGACAGGTCTGATTGGGCGAAGGCTGCATGGCGTAAGGAAGCTGATGGCGAGGATATGAAGAACTATTTTATAGTGTGGGCTAAAATGTTTGTTAAGCATCCACTTACTTATGTAGCTGCTACAGCCAATAATTGCTATGGGTATTTTTATCCGGTAGTAATAGATATGTATGAATTTGAACGCTCAAGCGATGGTGCAATTCAAAGTGCCAATGCAGAAGGTTATTTTAATTTTGCTGCTTCTGACAGTAGTATTTCAATGCTAATGCGGGAAATATTAAGACTTTGGGATACGGTACTTATGAGAATACCTGTTATTAATTTAATCTGTACGAGTGCGTTATATATTTGGATTTTAGTTTGGGCATGGACAGTAAGTATTCTCAAAAAGGATAGGAAGCTATTAATGCTGGTTATACCAATGCTGATGTTAATGCTGACTATTCTTTCAGGACCATGTAATGGAAATATATATCATAGGTTTACATATCCTGTGGTGATGTGCATTCCGCTTATTGCCGGATATGCTATGCGTGAACATGAAGATGAGGTGATTAAATGATAGAAGATTGCAGATTGATAGAATTTCCACAAAATGGAGATGAGAGAGGTCATTTGGTTGTAGTTGAAGGAAATCAGGATATCCCATTTGATATTAAACGTGTATTTTACATTTATGGTTCAGATGATTCTGTTATTCGTGGAAGACATGCAAATTATAATACACAATTTGTACTTATTAATGTTGCAGGAACTTCTAAAGTAAAAGTTGACGATGGTAGAAATCAAAAGATATTTAATTTAGACAGACCTCATATTGGAATTTATCTGCCTAAACTTGTATGGAAGGATATGTACGATTTTTCAAAGGATTCAGTATTATTGTGCCTGGCAAGTGAACATTATGATGCAAATGAATATATTCGGGATTATGAAGAGTATCTTAAAATAGTCAGGAATCAGATAAATGAATAAATATATAAAGAAAATAATAAATATTCCCAAGCGAATTGACAGGGAGATAGAAAAGAAAAAATATAAAAGCAATAAGTTTGCAGGCAAACTTAACATATTGAATATAGATGACTCTCTAAGCTATATTGAAGAGAATCAGACAAGCTTTTACAGATATGGCGATGGAGAGATAGCGTTGATGATGGGAGAAGGAATAGCTTTTCAGGAGGCAAATGATGAGCTTGGCAGGCGTTTGCGGGAAATGCTAAAGGTCAATGAACCGGGGATAAAGGCTGCTATTCCTTACTATTATTTCAATTATGAGCATGGACTTATTGATTTTGTTGAAGAATTCGCGTATGCTATGAAATGTCAGCGAAGATTTCTTATTGAAAATTGTGATAAAAATATAATGTATCTGGACACATCTATTTCACAGCTTTATCAAAGCTATGAAAAATATGATTTTGACAGATACTTTGAACGCGTTAGAAATCTGTTTGTTGGAAAAAAAGTTACACTGATATGCGGTAAGGGAATATTTAAGAATCTGGAATATAACCTTCTTGACGAGTGTGTTGAGGTCGAATACCTTGAGGCCCCCAGTAAAAATGCATATTCAGAATATGATGAAATTTTAAAAAGAGCTTTGAAGATACCTAAGGAACATCTGGTATGTATAGTGCTTGGACCAACAGCCAAACCACTTGCATATGACCTGCATAAAGCAGGATATACGGCTTGGGATATTGGTCATTTTATTAAAGATTATGATGCATATTGTAAACGTTCAGCAAGAGATGCACAGACAATAGCAAAATTTTACAGTCCTGATTGACAATGCTTATGATGGACTTGCCTAGAGGCAGGATAGGAGAAAAAGTGAAAAATATATCAGTAATAGTTTTTTCAAAGGGCAGACCAATGCAGCTTCATGCATATTTAGAAAGTCTTTTGAAGTATTCAGAGATAAAACAGAGCGATATACAGGTATTGTACTGTCCTACGGAGGGTATTCGTTACGAAAAGGTAATGAATACTTTTGCTGAGGTTAAATGGTATACAGAACAGAAATTTGAAGAAGATTTAAAAAGAGCAGTAAAAGCTGCAGGCGAATATATTATGTTTGGCTGCGATGACGTTGTGTTCACACATTCATTTAGCTTAAACAAAGCTGCAGACTATCTTGAAAAAAATGATGATGTATTTGGATTTAGTATGAGGCTTGGTAATAACATAGAGCCACATCCTGTAAATGTTAAATGTCATGATGGAGTAATGGAATGGAACTGGCAGGAAGCCGGAATGCTCCATTTTGATTATCCATGGGAGCTTGACTGTACTCTTTACAGAAAATCAGATGTCGAAAAGCTTATTGCTGAAGAAGAAAAGACTATCAAAAATCCCAATTATTTTGAGGCAATGATAAATGATGATAACAGAGATTCAAGGATTACAAGAAAGCATATGGCATGTAATCAGGCTACCGGATGTGCAGTTGTTATCACAGTAAACAGGGTTCAGGATTCTTATCAGAATGGATTTGATGACAGTATGCTCACAGATATTGTTTCCCTTGATAAGCAGTATAATGATGAAGATAACACCCTTGATATAGAAAAGATATCTGCAAAAGGTAACAATAAGGTTCATGTGGAATCAGAATATTTTATTCTCAGAAAAGAGAGTAAGGGATATGACTTGGCAAGTCTTCGTAAGAAGAAGCTTAAAAATATAAGAAGAAAATTAGTACGTTTTCCTAAGAAGACTTATAATTATATTGAACGCAGAATTTACAGAAATGGTCTTATGGAGAACAGACTTAAAATACTTAGTACAAAAGATACTTTAGATGCCATAAAAAATGGTGAAAAGAGTTTTATCCGTTTTGGAAACAGTGATATCGAGCTTATGCAGGGAAAACCTACTCCGGCACAGCAGTGTGATGACAGTCTTGTCATGAAAATGAAAGAGGTGTTATCAGCCCGGTATGAGGATTTAATGATAGGCATACCCTATTATTATGTGTATCCGCAGAAAAATCTTACACCGTATATCAATGTGCATGCCCTTTCAATTGCGGATCAGAGAAGATTTCTGTTTAAGAATTGCAATAGAAATATGACATATATGGATTCATGCATAACACAGGCATACCAGATATACGAAGAATATGATTTTAGGGAACATTTTGATGCTTTAAAAGAAATGTTTAAGGGTCGTGACATTACTGTAATATGTGGAGAAGGTGTTCTCGACCGTATAGAGAATAAAATGTTTGAAGTATGCAACAGCATTGAGTATATATTTGCCCCAAGTATGGAAGCATATTCAGAATTTGATAATACTCTTGAGAAAGCATGTAAAACAGATAAAAACAGAACAGTATGTCTGATACTTGGATCTACTGCCAAACCATTGGCATTTGAACTTTATAAAAAGGGATATAAGGTCTGGGATATTGGACATATGTTCAAGGATTATGATTATTGGTGCAAGAAGAAGGCACGGACAGAGGCTGAGATAATGCAGTTTTATATGCCGGATTAAGCAGGAAAGGTAATATACACTATGTTAAAAAAAATCAGTTATGTATTGGACAACAGGCAAAAGAGAAATTTATTTATTTTGCTCATTGTTATACTGGTAGGAGCATTTGTTGAACTTTTAGGGGTATCATCAATACTTCCTATTGTTAATGTGGCATTAGAGCCGGAAACTATTGAAAAAACATGGTATCTGGTGTTAGTAAAAGAAACTATGGGATTTACTGATGCAAGACAGATGCTGGTATTTTTGGCATTGATGTTAATTGTTATTTATATTGTAAAAAATATTTATATTACAGTGATGTATAGTTTGCAGTATAGATTCATTTTTAATAATCAGAAGCGTCTTGCTGTAAAGATGATGGATTGCTATATGCGTCAGAATTATATTTTTCATGTATCAAAGAATGTTGCAGAGTTACAGAGAAATGTAACTAATGATGTCAATGGTTTTTTTACAGTAGTACTTAATGCACTTCAGTTTTTGGCTGAGTTTAGTGTATGTGCAGTTCTTTCGATTTTTCTCTTACAGTCAGATGTTATTACAACACTTGCAGTTGCAGGATTGATAATGATTTTTGGAATGCTTTTTACATTTGTATTTAAAAGAGTATTAGTACAAAAGGGTGAAAGAAACAGAGAATTAAATGTTCAGACAACTAAGTGGATATTACAGTCTTTTTCAGGAATCAAAGAAATAAAAGTAGCGAACAGTGAGAATTTCTTTATTTACAATTATGATAAAAATTACAGTCAGTTTGCAGTTTTACAGAGACAGCAGTCAATGTTAAAGTTTATTCCAAGACCTGTAATGGAGTCCGTGTGTATTTGTGGTCTGTTACTTGCAATAATAATAAAAACAAAGTTCGCAGGAGCTGATTTGAAGTCTTTTATTCCGACATTGTCAGTATTTGCAATTGCAGCATTTCGTATGTTACCATCATTTAACCGAATAACAGGAAATTTAGGCTCTATTATGTTTGACAAGCCGGCAATTGATTCCGTTTATCATGATCTGGTAGAAATTGAAGAATTAATGAAGCAAAAACAGGTAGAAAAAAATACTTTTGACAAGATAGTATTGAAGGATAGAATTTCTATGGAAAAAGTTTCTTTTCATTATCCGGAGTCAGATAAAATGGTATTGCAGGATGCGAATCTCACCATAAAGAAAAATAGTTCTGTTGCATTTATTGGTGCTTCAGGAGCAGGAAAGACTACCGTTGTGGATTTGATATTGGGACTTTTAGAACCACAAAATGGAAAAATAACAGTAGATGGGAAAAATATTAATACACATATGGAATCATGGCATCAGAGTATCGGATATATACCACAGACAATTTATCTTATGGATGATACTATTAGGGCAAATATTGCTTTTGGTATCCCTGAAAATGAAATTAATGAAAAGCTATTAATGCAGGCTGTTAAAGAGGCACAGCTTGATCAGTTTATAAATTCATTGCCTGATGGACTTGATACGGTTATTGGTGACAGAGGGGTAAGACTTTCGGGAGGTCAGAGACAGCGTATTGGCATTGCAAGGGCATTGTATAGAGATC
>JAFPAQ010000054.1 GCA_017424235.1 Lachnospiraceae bacterium
ACTATAATCACCTATTATAATTTTTCCCTTTAAATACGTACCGGTGCAAGCGATAGCGCACTTGCATTTATATATACCGCCCAGATGTGTTTGCACACCTGTAACGTATTGTTTTCCTGATTCGTCTTTTTCAACAAGGATCCTCGTAATCTCCGCCTGTTTCAAATCAAGATTTTCTTGACATTCCAATACGTTTTTCATGTACATTTGGTACCTTTTTCTGTCAATCTGTGCTCGCGGAGAATACACGGCAGGTCCTTTTGCTTTATTTAACAGCTTTGTTTGGATAGCATTAAGATCTGCTGCACGACCCATTTCTCCTCCGAGAGCATCAATCTCTCTTACAAGCTGTCCTTTTGCAGTACCGCCAATACTTGGATTACATGCCATATTAGCAATACTATCGATGTTTATGCCAAAAATAACCGTCTTGTATCCAAGCCGCGAAGCTGCAAGAGCAGCTTCGCATCCGGCATGTCCCGCACCGATAACCGCAATATCATAACTATCGTAATATTCAAAATATTTATTATCCATTTTATACCACCACGCAAAAACTCTTAAACATCTTTATTTACCTAAACAAAATTGACTGAAAATTGTTTCTACTACATCTGCTTCTATGGATTTTCCGGTAATTTTCTCCAGATATTTGCCACATTCCCATATATCATAAGAAATACAATCTATTGGCATATTATTTTTATAACTCTCTTTTGCCTTTGTTATGGCCTCTATGCTACTGTCTAACAATTTCTTGTGTCTTTCATTTGTAATAATATTTTCTGTATTCATGTATACACCTTTTTCTGTGAAAATCCGGCGTAACCTGTTAAAAATTTCTTCTATTCCCTGATTTGATAATATAGATATCATAATAGGTTCATACTGTGAAAATACTTCAAATAGTTCTATTTCTCTTTTTTTATCTATAAGGTCAGTTTTATTAATAATAGTCATAATCGGAACGTTATATCTTTGAGAAATTTCGAATAACAGTTCCTTTTCCTCTTCCGTATTTCCTTGAGCATCAATTACGTATAAAATTAAATCCGAATCAGAAATAGCTATGTATGATCTATCAACACCTATTTTTTCCACAATGTCTTGTGTCTCACGAAGTCCCGCTGTGTCTGTGATAATAATGGGAATTCCGTCTACGTCAATATTTACTTCGATGATATCTCTTGTTGTTCCGGGAATATTTGTTACAATAGCCCTGTCACTTCCGTATAAAACATTCAACAGTGAGGACTTTCCTGCATTTGGTTTACCGGCAATAGCCACTTTAAATCCGTCTTTGATAATTTTTCCTCTTGAATATGTAGCAGACATTTTTTTCAATTGCTCTTCTATACGTTCGAGAGTATTCATAGCTTCCTGCGCAGTATCCTCTTCCATTTCGTACTCGGGATAATCAATAGCGACTTCTATTTGTGCAAGACATAGACTAAGCTTTTCGCAAATATCATTAAGTTCATTGTCAAGTCGTCCGGAAAGCTGGCTGATTGCGGCTTTGTGAGCCTCACTTGTCTTTGCATTTATCAAGTCCATAACAGCTTCTGCACCGGATAATGCGATTCTTCCGTTTAAAAAGGCCCTTTTTGTAAATTCTCCCGGCTCTGCCGGTCTTGCTCCGTTTTTATATATTAATGCTAAAATTGAGTGCATGACGGCATATCCGCCATGACAATTTATTTCGACTACATCTTCTTTTGTATAAGATTTTGGAGCTCTCATTAAAGAAACAAGACATTCATCTAAAATTTGATTTGTCTCATGATTAATAATATAACCATATTTTATGGTATGAGTAGACATGCGGGCAACAGAATCTGCCGCCCGCTTTGTATCAACAAATATTTTATCAGCAACATCAATTGCATTTATGCCGCTGATTCTTATTATTCCGATGCCGCCGCCACCTGACATGGTGGAGATTGCAGCAATCGTATCTTCATAATACTGCATCATATCTTCTTTACATATGGCTTCGTC
>JAFPAQ010000055.1 GCA_017424235.1 Lachnospiraceae bacterium
AAATTCTGTCAGGCGATGTCTGTCCTCTTGTTCCAAGCAAATAGCTCTGTTAGTATTGATTTTCATACAAATATAATCCTCATATGAAGAGTCGTTTCCCCTATTTGTATATTCAAACCCGAATATTGAAAAAGTCTTGCTTGTGCATATGTATTTGAATATATCATCGCTTAAAAGCGCCCTGAAAAGTATCATTTCTTCAACTTGATTGCACAAATTAACACAAGCTGTGATCTGTTCGGCACATATCATACTTTTTTTAGCAAAAAGTATTCCTGCCGACAGAAAGCATACTGCGACTAAAATCACTGCCAATTGAGCATTTCATCCCTTCTGTTAATTCTTTATCAGTAAGTATTCTTATATCGGAGAAATCTGTTCTTAAGAAAATATAATATCTGAATACTGATAAATCAAAAAGCTTATGTGTAACCGGTCTCTTGAAAAAATCTATAGCATTGCTGCAATGAGCAGTAGTTATAATATCAACCCCACTGCTGAATAACTGAGAAATTTTCTGAAGTTCTGCTTCTGTACCTATCTCATCGAATATGACTATTTGCGGCGACATAGATCTTATGGCAATCTCGATACCTGCTGCTTTATCATATCCATGCATACAATCGCACATTATACCGATATTTTCATTGCATATTTCATTTCTTTCATCTATCACACAAATTCTGAATTTTTTTGACAAACTGTCAGCAAGCTCACGTATTATTGTTGTCTTACCTGATGCCGGCGGTCCTAAGATGACCGTGCTTGAAAAACCGTTGGATATGTAGTAATCAATAATTTTGTCCGCACAATTATTAATTCTCCTTGCAATCCTTATATTAAGAGAAGATATGTTAACAATATTAATAATTTCACCATTCTTCTTAACAGCTTCGCCGCAAATACCTACTCTATGTCCTCCGCCAAGAGTAATGAACCCGCAATTGATCTGATTTTGATATGTATGGATAGAATATTTACACGCTCTGTTGAATATCTCTTTTATATCGGATGGTTTACAAATATAATCCAATATCACATTCTTTCCTGCTACTGTTATACAGATTGGCTTGTTTGATCTTAACCTAAGTTCGCTGATAGACCTTTTAACTTCATCAGATATGTTGTTTATTCTTGTTAAAATAGCTGATGGTAAGACATCTGTAACCTCTATCGGAATCACTTGTCCTCACCTCTTGATTAAATATATTAATGCTCGTCCTTATTTATAACAAAATGGATGAAATTTTTGTAAAAGTAATTGCAATAGCATCTACATTTTGATATAATATTAATAATCTTACTTTCCACTCAAAGGAGATACTTTATGAAAATTTGTATATACGGTGCTGCAAGCAGTACTATTGATAAGAAATATATCGACGCTGTTGAGTCTCTTGGTGAAAAAATGGCTATGCGTGGCCACGAACTCATCTTCGGCGCCGGCGATAACGGTATGATGGGAGCTGCAGCAAGAGGTGTTAAAAAAGCCGGAGGTACAGTCATCGGCATTTCTCCCAATTTTTTTAATGTCGACGGAGTGCTTTTCCCCGACTGTGATGAAATGTACCGTCCTGATACAATGCGTGAACGCAAAATGATGCTCGATGAAATGTCTGATGCTTTTATCATTACCCCCGGCGGCATCGGCACTCTCGATGAGTTTTTTGAAATATTCACATTAAAGCAATTGAGCAGACACAAAAAGGCAATAGTTATTTATAACATCGTCGGATTTTATGACGGTCTCATAAGTTTTCTAAATCAGCTTATTGAAAAGAATTTTCTGCGTGCTGAAAGCATGAACCTTGTTAAAGTTATGGATGATCCGGATGAGATTCTCTATTATATCGAAACATTTGTACCTTTAGACTTTAAAATTGATGAAGTACGCAACATCGAGGAATAAATAATGAAAAAGATATTATCGTTTTTAATATGCATTGCACTGCTTTTGTCGCTTGTTTCATGCGGCAAAAGCAGCATTTCAACCGAAGGGGATCTTATAGTCCACTTTATAGATGTCGGACAGGGTGATTGCTCGTTTATTGAATTTCCAGACAATACTGTAATGCTTATTGACAGCGGCGAAGAGGAATATGCAAATACCGTTGCTTCTTACATAAAAAATCTCGGTTATGAAAAAATCGACTATCTGGTTGCAACGCATCCTCATTCCGATCATATGGGCTCAATGTATTTGATAGTGAAGAATTTTAATATTGGTAGCATATATATGCCGGATGCAACAAATACATCCTCTGTTTTTGAAAAGTTGCTTGAACAGATTGATAGCAAGGGTCTAACAGTCAATACCACAAAAGCGGGAATGCAGATAAAAGAGAGCAAGGAAAACAAGCTTATCGTAAAAACTCTTGCACCCTGCTCTGATGAATATGATGATCTTAACAATTATTCAATTGTAATCAAAATCACCTATAATATGATTTCTTATCTATTTATGGGAGATGCTGAAACAAAATCAGAAAAGGAAATAACTGATGATGTCAGTGCTGATGTTATCAAAGTAGGTCACCACGGCAGTAACACCTCATCATCTCGTAATTTTGTTGAACAAGTAATGCCTAAAATCGCCGTTTTTTCTGTTGGTGAAGACAACGGATACGATCATCCTAGTTTTGATGTTGTAAAACGATTTGAAAGTGTCGGCGCATCAATATATAGAACAGACGAGCTTGGTACAATAGTAGTATCAACAAATGGTATTGATCTGTTTGTAAATAACGAAGATGGAGGTGAGACCTACACAAACCCAGACTCTCCGACCGCTACAACTGTTCAGTTGTTTGAGCACACTTATATTCTCAATATCAGT
>JAFPAQ010000004.1 GCA_017424235.1 Lachnospiraceae bacterium
CGGCGTGAGAAGGTCAAAAGGATGGTTACGTATATGGTTACCGGCATAACAAGAGAAAAAACATATGAAGGTGTAGAATCAGATGCGATATATCGTGAGATAAGAGGATATCTTGATCTTATCGGACAGATGAGTGTAAGTCTTGGCAAGGCACATGACAGTGAATTTAAAAATATGCTGGAAGGTTTGATGTAGTAAAAAAGATGGTAATTAAATACCATCTTTTTTGCTTTTATGCGCTGGCATGCACTATTTCTTTTGCTGGTAAGCCGGTGCAGCAGGGTAGCCGCCCTTTAGCTTTTGCATACCACGTTGTATTGCATCTTTTGAATTTTTCCAGTCGGCATCCTGATTGCGATAATCAAATTTTTCAACCATCCAGCTGACATCTTCAGCAAGACGTGCCATATTTTCTTCCATAAGTGGAAAAAGTGTATCAAAAAATTCGTCCTGTTGCTTTTCGTTAAGAGATACAACTGCAGCATCACACAGATCACCAAAGTGTGAAAGACAAAACCCTTTGCTGTTTTTAAGTTTTTCGCGAAAAGCTTCATCCCTCTTATACATATAGAAGAAAGTGTCTATATATCGTGCATAGGTTTCTTTATACTGGTCACATATAAAGCATGACTGCTCCTTTTGGCGAACCCACGCAGTCATAGTATTGTTGACTTCTATATTTTTTTTGAAACGATCCATTAAAGTAATCTTTTTTGTCTTGAATTTTTTGACTTCCTCTGACAGTTCCTTATTCATTTTTTGATAATGTGTTTTAAGAATCCATGCATTTCCAAGAGTGTTTCCATATTGAAACATTTTATGGAAGTGGTATCTGCAAAAGCCAGCTTTATCAGTCTGCTCTCTTATATCACTTTCCATGTATGAAGAGCTTGAACCAAGAGTGAAGTCGAGCATATCCTGTTCAAGCTTTTGCTCTATGAAACAAAATGGACATTCATCATTTGCGTTAAAAGCATCATTTAAGGGGATTGTATATAACTGTTCCTTCATATCTAACCTCGCGAGTGTATTATTTTTCCATGCTGGTGGAATCTGTTTCGCTGATTATTTCTCCTGTTGCCCCATTTATGTACTTTACTGTAGTTTTTGCTTCATTTTCAGGTACACCCATATATATCTGGTATTTATCGCCAATAGTGTAGAAAGACATCAAAAGCATTGACTCGTATACATTCATTTCGGAACCCTTCAATGTTATAACAAATTCAGTACAGTCAGAATTGGGCATTATTGAAATAATATCAGGATAATAATCCTTATTGTTCAGTATATCATTAATGCTGTTTACTATGTTTTCGGATATCCCATTAACTATATCAGTGCGTTCCTTACCGGTCAGAGCATATGTGACGTTGTTAGTATTGTCAGGTGCTTGTTCTTCGGTACTATCTTCAGAAGAATCCTGTGTTGATTCATTTTCAGTATTTTCTTCCGCATCATTATTAACAGTTTCAGACTGGTTGTCTGTTACATCGGATATATTATCAACAGGAAGCTTTTCATCTGAAATTTCATTTCCTACAAGTACGGATGGAATGGAAATGTTTGCATCCGGCAGGCTGTGTACCTCCTCGATTATATCAGCCGGATTAGATGAATTGTTCTTATTTGAGTCCGATACAGACTTGTTTGAGCATGATGTCAGAGTAACAGTAAGCAAAACACCTAAAAGGATTTTTGATAATAATTTATTTTTCCGCATAAAATAATAATAGCATATTTAAATGATAACTTAAACATAAAATTATATCATATTTGCCCTAATACTATATCGATAAGTAAAAATATTCACTAAAAGATAAGATTGTTTAATTGCTTTGATATTCTAAACATAAGTTCATGTAAGAAAGAGGGGTAATTATGGATTATATAGTAAGAATGAGAAATTTGAGGGAAGATAATGATAAAACGCAGCAGGAGATTGCTGATATGTTAGGGACATCCCAGACTATGTATGCGAGATATGAAAGAGGTGCCAATGAGTTACCGATAAGGC
>JAFPAQ010000056.1 GCA_017424235.1 Lachnospiraceae bacterium
AATGCTCTTTATGCTTGTTGTCATATTTTTAATTGTCGGAGTATATACAATAGCTGTTCCCTGTCTGTTAATAAGATTAATACTTCCCTTACCTGTCAGACTTATTGCAGGTTTTTTATTAGCAGCAATAATATTAATCTTCAAAGTAACCGGTTTTAATTCCAAGCCACTTGCCAGGTTGCCATAAATCTTATACTTATAACTGCCTGCCTTTACATTTGCAAGTGCTGTGCTATTCAAACCTGTCTCTATACATTTTTCAGTTGAATTGTATCTGATATTTAAATATCTGTTTTCAACAATAGCTTTTGATTTGCTATCTGAGCCAACAATCCTTGCTGAAACAATATCACTTGTATTCTTTTTAACACTTACCGGTATATTAACTGTTCCATTTGCAGACTCATTGTGAATAAGATTTAAGCTTATTTCACTGACTCCAAGCTCTGTTTGCATATTTCCAACTATCGATATCTTTCCATTTGCAATAACAGTAGAAGTCCAGCTATCACTACTCAAAAATAATTTATAATTTAAACTCTTACTACCATCATAATAAACCGTAATCTTATTGGCTGACTTACTTATATTGATTTTATCAGTCATACTCTGAATATTTACATTTGCAAGTTCTATTACTTTATCTTTGAAGCCTTCATAGATAAATGTATCATTTGTCATTTTAGTAACAACTGTATTTATATCCATAATTTTGAGTTTTGGTTTTTTATACTCAGGCTTCATCTTAACAACATCTGTATATTGACCATATCCCTTACATTTTACAGTTATCCCAA
Source organism: Lachnospiraceae bacterium (assembly GCA_017424235.1). GTDB lineage: Bacteria > Bacillota > Clostridia > Lachnospirales > Lachnospiraceae > COE1. The sequence goes on from JAFPAQ010000056.1 coordinate 798, forward strand.
CATTACATACATCCGTATTGGTATTTCTAAATTCATCAACCTTTGAAGCACTTAAACCACTTGCGCCAAATGTCACAATCTTATTCACACGATCATAATCTTCTACAACAAACCCCTTTGTCCTTGTTTTTGTATTAGTAATGCTCTCTATTTCAAAATTACTGTCCACAAGATATTTTGCTTTTGCATTGGTATAAAATACATTCGCAGGACTAATCAGTTTAAGATTAATATTGGGTTTTGTAACATCAACAATTACTTCAACATCAGTAAACAGATTGTCACTCATTCTGGTTCTTACATTAATGTTTGACTTAAGCGTGGTAGTCTCTGTAATTTTTTCCGGATTTATTATTTTCATAATAAATTTGCCATTTACAGTTTCAACCTTGAATATACTCTTATCATCAAAGAATATACTGGTAATCGGATTTCCTTCAACCGCATGTATAGGAAGTTCAAGTCCCTCTTCAAAATATTTATTTATCTTAAGAGTTTTTGTTTCCATTATAGGTGTAAAATCTCTTATTTCAATAGGAATAGAAACAGAATATTTACCTACATCATTTGCCTCTGCTGTCAAAATAACAGTGCCTGCCGAAAGAAGTTTAAGCGAAACCGAACCATCTTCCTCCTCATTTATCGTTGCAACCTTTTCATCATTGATCGCCCAGTTAATAACCCCTTTACTCATTGGTCTTTCAATCTTGTCTATCTTGGCTACTGCATTAAAGTGAAGCATATTGGTGGAGGGAGTAAGTCTATCCTCCTGAATAAATATGATATTTTCACTTTCGTCATAAGTGTATTTTATCGGACGTATCATAGAAGCAGTTGGTTTAATAACAATGCTATTGATATGTTCTGTTAAAATCAAAATCGGAAAATCATCACTAAAAGTATCCTCACCAACAGTAACGCTCACTTTGAGCAATCCCTCCGAAACACTAGCCGTATCTCCTGCCTCAACAGCAATATCCCATTCATCAGCAGCACCCTTAACCTTAAGCATAGAATCCGCTTTCCAAACGCATTTTGCTACATTTTTCATTGCATTTTCAAAGGAATTGTTTTCTTTAAAGTCAACATTGTACCCACGCAATTTGAAGGATATTTTGTATTTACCCTGATGTGCAGTTGTAAGCTCATTATCTCCGGAAATAGTCGCACCAATAACTTCTGTTATTGCAACCGGAAGCAATGTTTCATAAGGTGCATATCCATCCTGCGTATATCGCGCTTCATAGTACTTAATAGTCTTGTTTTCATCTATTTCAATATAAGGCTTTGAGTCTATCCACTCCCACCCTTTTGGAAGCTCAACATTATATAGACTGTCACCGTCAACATTGGTTATTGCATATAGTGTACCAACACTCTTTTTAAGTGCCATTTTTTCAGATTCAGAAAAGACAGCATATGCAACATTAACATTGCATGTAAGTATTAAATTATTAACTTTAATCTCTACTATTGTATTACCAAGTGACTTAGATTGTAATATTATCCTTTTGTGTATCCATACTTTATCATTATTAGTGTTCTCTTCCTCAATATCCTCTATGCTGAAAAAATCAACAATTGATTTATCCTGCGCAACTACTTGTATAACATCTCCACTTCCTGCTGCAAGCTCCGGATCAATCGCTATATCAATAGCAATCTTCTTATCAATTCCCTCTATCTTAAAATCTTTCGTTTTTACACTAGGGTCATCATAAAAATACAGTTTTTCTATTACCTTCTTATTTATAACAGATACATTTATATTTGCTACTTCATCACCAACTTTAATAGTAAAATATGTTTTTCCAAGTGACAAAGCATTTACAGTTACTGTATACTCATTCTTTTCATTTACTTTTTCTACTTCTCCAAACTTAATTATAGCCTGATTATAGCCTGTAATCTCCGGAACAGCTTTGGCATTTTTGATAACTAGCTTGGCATTATCATAATTTGTATTTCCAAGGTATAATGTCAAGTTTGTTTTTGCAGAATCTATCATGGAACTATGCAGAACTTCAAAATCATAAATACCATCCCATTTTGACTCTTTCAAGGTAACATTTTCATATATTGTTGCATTGTTATTTGAAAAAATCACATGAATATCAAAAACCTTGTCTCTTGCACTGATTTGGTTTGAATTGATCATTTTTTCACTAAAACAGTAATATGATACGCCATTCTCATAAATAAGCTTCTCATCACTTCCTACAATATATGTATAAACAGGTTTTGCGTCATATGGCTCATACAAAATAATTTTTTCAGGCTTATAATTACATCTAATTTTATCTTTATAGCTACCCTTGGTAATTTTTACCTTTTTTTCTTCATCAGCCCAAGTAAATTTCAAATAGTAATCGGTATTTTCATTTAATTTTACTAATTTTCCATCTGTACTTTTAATCTCATTTGTAGAATTATCAACTGAATAATATTCAGTTTCATCAGCATTAACTACACTTAATTTTATGCTTCCACTTTTATCGCTTGTAAATTGATAATCTATCTTTCCATTTGCACTATTATATCCCACATACAAAAGACCTGAAAAAATCTCTAATTTATTATTAACTGCTATTTTCTTCTTTTTAGTAGTTGAAGCATCCGCGCCCAATACTGATATGCTTTTTGAATCTGTGTCTTCTGTAGATGATTCCTCTTTAATCTCCTGACTTATCTCCAATGAATACTCTTTCAATTTATTATCAGTCCATTCATCTTTATCTTTTTTCAATTTCAATATTTTATAATCATCTATTGAAACACAGCTTTCAAATTTGAGAGAACGTCTATTTTTTATATCATCTATTGCAACATATTCAAACCCTTCATCAGCAAATTCGATACTTTTGACATCGCCTGTCACCTTTAAGTGAAGATACTCCCCCATGTTATCATATTTATCGCATGCTTCGACAAACACAGAATAAGTCTCTTCTGTATCATCACCACTATCATCAGACAATTCTAAAGCCTCTTCTGTAATGCTCTCTTCTGTTAACGATTGAGTTTCCGTTTCCTCTTCTGTTTCTATCATAATTGTAGTAGCTGCTTCGGTTTCAGAATAAATATCAGAATATATTTCAGATGAAGCTTCAGATTCAGTACTTTCTATTTGTTCTTTACTACTGTCTGAGCTTTCTGTTATATCATCCGTATCTGAAATTTGCTCAAAATCAATCACTTCTATATCGTTTTTATTTCTGCTCTCTCTTGCATCAACCCCTATTGATACGCTTTGGAAAATCAAACTCGTACACAATACTCCCGCCAATAAGCGCTTAATAATTTTCGAATTAACCATATTATTACTCCCCATTCCCCATTTATCATATAATAATTTACAACTCTTTCTGTAAACTCATTATTGTAAACTTATTTTCTTTAGTATAATACAAGTTGTCTGATTTTTCAATTAAATATATTCTTTTTATTACATTCTTTTAATTTTTTATGTATTTTTTGTTAATTCTGACTATTTTAAATAATACTGCAAGAACCTCTTAACAAATTAAAATATAATATCTAATTAAAAATTCTATATATACTATTTAAAAAAATCTTTTATATCAATTTTTGTAACACCTCATATCACAATGCATATAGTATAGAAAAAGTTCCTTTAATGGAGGATTAAAAATGAGCGATTTATCAGCAAGCAACTGCGGTTGCAACAACAATACTTTCCCTGACAACGGATGTGGATGCAATAATGGATTTGGCAGCTGGATTTGGATTATTATCCTTTTATCATGCTGCTGCGGCAATGGTTCATTCTTTGGTAATAACGGATGCGGATGTGGAAATGATAACGGATGTGGCAGTTGGATTTGGATTATTCTTATTCTGTCATGCTGCTGTGGTAACGGATCAGGATTCGGAAATAATGGATGTGGCTGCTGCTAATCTAGCCTGATATTAATCAAAAAGCTCCGAAGGGTATCTCTTTCGGAGCTATCATTTGTAATATTCTTTAGAAAAACAACATATATATACATATCAATAACTATGCAGGTGGTGAGAATAATGGATTCAATTGATGTTGAAAGCAAGCCTGAATGCAACACATCAGATGAGGATTATGTATCTATATTCGACCACCTGTATACCAATAATCATATACAGATACTAAAATCACTTTTGCCTTTTATGGAAACCTCTGATACACTCTATCTTCCTATACTTATCAAATATATGGAATTAAAATATACCATATCCCTATTACAGCATAGCAAAAAAAATACTACAAGTAATGAAATAAGAATTGCCCAAAAAAGCATTCCAAACGAATCCAAAATTAATAGCAATATGAATCTTAATGATATATACAAGATTATTCATAAATATCTGGCTCCAAATGAAGATAAGGCTTTCAGCAATATTTTAAACACTATGCAGACTATTAAAAATTTTCAGGAGATGCAGAGTTTAATGGAGTCCTTTAGAAAATTAAATTCCGATAACGATTCTCACTCAAATCCAGATTTGAATAACATATTAAATTTTATTAGTGAAAATAATAGCATTAGTAATAATAACAACATTAACATAGAAGAACTGATGCAATTATTTAGCATGTTTAATCAATGATTTAACATCAAGAAAGAGGTATGGAATAATTATGCAAGAAAACAGACCAGAATGGATGAATGATCCTGAACTATCAGATTTTTCAAAAGAAAAACTTATGTTTTTAAACGAACTCTTTGTCAAAATGCCTAAGCATTCACCAAATGATAAAATAACGCCTTCGCAGTTTAAAAAAGAGATGCTTCCGTTTTTGCTTTCTGTTTCAAAATTAAGCAAAGAACATAACATCTCTTTTTGTAAGGAAGAAATCAGTCTAATATATAAAGTACTTCAAAAGTACTCTACTTGCGATGATGTCGAGAAAATGCAACGTATTTTTTCTTATAACCATTTCCTGTAAGAAGCAGCAAGGCACCTGCTGAAAACATAATACAAACAAAAATCATTCTATATTGAATTGGATCACCTGTTTTCGGAGTAGCATCCTTAATATGTCTTGTACTATGGACTGTACCAGTTGATGCTGTGAGCTTTCCGGCGCTGACAGTGGTTTCCTTTGCAAGAGCAGGCTGAGAAACAACTGACGTTGTGTTACTACTTTGAATACCCTTATCAGCAGGTACATTACTTATTGGTGAAATTGATTTAGCAAGCGCTACTGTGTCTAACGGAATTGAAGTTAAATTATCCTTATTGATAACGCTGGATATTGTACCGTCAAGAACATATTTTTCTCTGTAGCCCTGTATCCCTAATTTGATATCACCTGTTTTTGCAGTTGAAACCACATTACTTTCCGCTTCTATTTCCTTTGTTTTGCTATTTTCTGTTGTCACATTTGTGCTGTTTGTTTTTTGACTATTTTCAATTTTAGCAGAATTACTTTTATCACTTGTATCAGTATTTTTTTTATTAACAAAATGTGTATACTGATTTATAAGATTATCTGCTATCTTTTGTGATTGCGATGATTCCCCATATATTTCAATATCCGTCTTTAAATCACTAATTCCACTAAACGAATACTTTTCTACTTTTTCCAAGCCTGCCGGAAGCTTAATACTCTTTACATTCTGCAAATCAGCAAAAGCATCATTTCCTATTACAATTACGCAGGCAGGTATAGTAATATTTGTATCATTTCCAGTATATTTATACAAAACTGTTCCAACAGGATTAAGAACAAAACCCTTTTCAGCCTCTGTTGTTCCATCCCAGCTTGTAGTATGATACCACTTTTTATATAATGTAACATCATCTCTTGACACATTCGACCACACGCTGATTCCTTCTGAAAAATATTCTTCGAGGCAATTTTTATCCAAATACCATTTGTTATCTGTTTTGTATCCACTATATACAAATCTATTATCTGAACTCATTTTAGGATATATTGATTCGTCTATATCCACTCCGTCAGATAATTCAATTTTCAGGCTTGGAGCATTATCATATTTCTTATCCTGATAGGTTCCTGTAAAACCTCCTCCATTCATATGAAATACAACCGAATATGTCTTTTCTTCTTCTGTACTCTGCTCTTCTGATTCTTCACTTTGAGTCGATGTATTTTCCTCTGAAGATTCCTCTTTTGATGTTTCTTCCTCTGATTCTTTATTTTCCGAAGTTTCTTCTTTTGATGTTTCTTCCTCTGATTCTTTATTTTCCGAAGATTCTTCTTTTGATGTTTCTTCCTCTGATTCTTTATTTTCCAAAGTTTCTTCTTTTGATGTTTCTTCCTCTGATTCTTTACTATCTGAAGTTTCTTCTTTTGAACTTTCTTCTGTTTTTTCCTCTTCTATTGTCTTACTCTCCGAAGACTCCTCATTTGAACTTTCCTCTGACTTTTCCTGTTGATTATTATCCTCATCATTTTTATCAGAGTTTTCAGATTGTGTCTCTTCTTTATCAGTCAGTTTATTATCACTACTATCATCACCTATCTCTATAGCATTCTCGCTCAATTCTAATCCATAATTAACCCCTGCTATTTTTTGTACAGACTCCGCATCAAGATATTCACTATAAACAAACTGTTCATATTTATCTTCCAAATCTCTGGCAGTCATTCTGGATTGAAGTGTTTTCGAATCATACAGGTAAACTATATTGTTATCGTCTTTTTCAAAAACAAAGGTTTTCTCACCAATCTCATCTATTTCCTCAGGTAAAGTTATTCCTCTTATATTTTCCATATCACAAAAAGCTTCATCAGCAATTATATTAACAGTATTAGGAATAACTACATTTGTTTCATTTCCATCATATTTATATAAAACTGTACCTTCAGGATTCATACAAAATCCTTTTGCAGCCGGTTTTTCTCCATCAGAAGTTATCCTATACCACTTTTTGTACAAAGTGATACTATCTGTTATTTCTTCATTTTTATCAAAAACCTGAGTACATTCTTTATCAGTATACCATGTATCCTTCTCTGTTTTGTACCCCGTATATTCAGCAAATTTTTCATTTGGAAAAGTACTGATTGTCTCACCACCATTTATAACAATTACAGGTGTAGTGTTTTTAAATTCATAACTATTGTACTCTCCATTATATGTACCACCATTCATATTAAATGTAACAGTACATGTTTTATTCACTTCATTACTTTGACTTTCAACACTGGCTGCATTTTCACTTTTCGCTGCTTGAGTATCGGACATAGGCACTTGTGATAATACAATAGCTAAAGTCATCATACTGACACCTAAAATATTTTTAAGTCTTCTATATAACATACAACTTCCCCTTTTAATTTGTATCTACTTTTCTTGCAATTACAACAAATCTTCCATCCTCTTTATAATTATCACAGGTTGATAATGTAAGGCATGAATCTCCATATTCAAGTTCATCATAATAATATATTGCATTTTCTTTGATATTGTTTCTAAATTCATAAAATGCTTCTTCACTACTTATATCTATCGCATCATAATATCTAAAAACTTCTTCATCCTCATATGCTACTTCCGAAAGCATTGCTGCAATAACCTTATATTCCCCTTCTTCGTACAAACTGTCAAATTTAATAACAGGATGAGACTCACAATACGCTCTATCCTTGTAGTTTTTTAAAGTGCCAAACATAACACCCGTTCTCATGTTATGTCCATAAATAATAGTGTTTTTTAATGTATTATCAATTGAATTACATCTGTAATCCATTATTAGTAGACCATTTTTGTCATAATCTTGTGCAAAATTTTTATCAAGATAATAGTTGTTATCGTTTTCTCTTGACATAACAGGATAATTTATCTTTGTCCCATCTATAGTTAACCACCCTGAAAAATCCTGGTTTTCATTATGAAGCAGTTCAAATTTCTTTAGTATACTGCATTCTTCTTTTTCACCAGATTCTACTACTTTGTTAATACCCTCAGCTGTAACACCATCTTCATCCAAATTTGTATTTATAGCAGTTATTAGATTGACCGGTTTTTCAAAATTATCACTGACTGATATTTTGCTTTCCAGCTGATGTGCCATTAGATTGGTTCTAATATCCATTATCAGATTCCAGTTCAAAAACAAAATACTCCCCAGCAGCTGTATAACAAATAATGAAATAATGATTTTTCTATTAATACTTAATATTCTTTTACGTTTTATTTCTTTTTGCTTTTTCTTTAAAATAGTATTATTTATATTTCTTATTTGAATATCCGTAAGGCTGTTTATGACTTTATCATAAAACTGCATTCCAATCTCACTGTAAAATTCTATTTTTTCAACCTTAATCTTATAATAAATATCCTGCGCCAACTGAGATGAAATATTTTTTTTACCCCTTGTAAGTATTTTTATCATCTGCATATCATGCTGCACATTTGCCGGATTATATCCATAATCCGAATCAAAAGAACCATGCACTACCTTCTTTTTAGATATGCTTCTCTCCCGGCTGAGCTTATACTCATTAAAATCTGTTATATTACTTTTCCCCGTTACACCCATAAATAATCCCCTGCAATAATTCTGTTTATATATTATGTTAATATAATTATAATATAAAATCCCCAAATTGTACACACAATTCAGGGATTTTCATTTAAATAAAACATAAAATTTTATTGGTAACTTTTGACTATTTTCAACAAATACTGTGATAAATAAGGAGCATAAGGCATAATTAACCTGATATATATTGAACATATTTCACTAATTTTTTCATTATATCCAATATTCTTCACAGTTTCATCCGGATTATTATTGCAACTATTTTCATGAGGAACAGCATCCTTTATGGCATCCGAATGTAAAATACAAGTCAATTCTCCTATTTTTAGTTCTTTCTGCATTACCTTAAGTGCCTCCATCAAGGCAGTAACAATATTGTGTCTGTTAGGCATTGTATTTTCTCTGTCTAAACATTTTGATATTTTTATGTCGGCAGCTTTAATTGCTTGTCTGATTTTTTCCAAATCAGCACTCTCATACTGCTCATAGTAACCTTTAACATTAAATAAAGTTGCTACAAGCATCGTTCTTCTTACTTTTCCAAGAAATTTGTATATTCCTTCTAATGCACCTTCCTGCCAGCTATCATAATATTTATCATTTTCCTTTGGCATATTTTCAAACAAAAGATATAATCGCAAACAGTCCGTACCATAATCCATGATCAAATCGTCATCAAAGAGACGGCTTCCATTTTCTTCAAGCCAAAGCATCATATTCATTGCTTTTTTCTTCAACTCAGGAGCATAATCAGAAAAAGAATCGGAAACATGGTCAATTAACTTTCCACTATCTGCCGATTCTTCTTCCATAAGCTTATTAGCTATATACTCAATCTCTCTATGATTCATGGGGGTAAGGATATTTGAACCATTATATCCGAAACTCATCGCCTCTGATATCTTATTCATCTATCTTTTCCTCCAAAACAGTTACATACACTCTTAGAAGCTCATATATTATAAGCCTCTAAGAGTAAATTTACATTATTTTACAACTATATTTAGTATTCTGCCCTTAACATATATTTCCTTAACTACATTCTTACCTTCCATAAGACCTGCAATTGCCGGTATAGCATGTGCTTTCTCTTTAACTGATGTTTCTTCTTCGTCTGCTCCTACAGCTAAAGTTGCTTTTACTTTTCCGTTAATCTGCACAGCTATCTCAACTGTATCCTCTGCAATCTTTGATTCATCATAGGTTGGCCAGCTTTCAAATGCAATAGTATCTGTATGTCCCATCTTCTCCCAGATTTCTTCACCGATATGTGGACTGATACAAGAAATCATCTTGATAAGTCCTTCTGCATATTCTCTAGGACATTTACCTACTTTATAAACATCATTTACAAAAATCATCATTTGGCTGATAGCTGTATTGAAGCCAAGAGTCTCAAAGTCATTAGTAACCTTTTTAACTGTCTGATGATAACTTCTTGTAAGCTGATCATCATTATCGTCTGTAATATTCTCCGGTGTTGTAAAGAAATTCCAGATTCTCTGAAGGAATCTCTTTGCACCCTGAACATTCTGATTATTCCATGGTTTAGATACCTCAAGTGGTCCCATAAACATTTCATAGAGTCTTAATGTATCTGCACCATATTCTTCTACTATATCACTTGGATTGATAACAAATTCAGGGAATCTCTTACCCATCTTGATACCATTCTCACCAAGAATCATTCCCTGATGAACAAGCTTCTTAAATGGCTCTTTAACCGGTGAAAGACCATTATCATAAAGGAATCTGTTCCAGATTCTTGAATACATCAGATGACCAACTGCATGCTCAGGTCCACCTACATATAAGTCTACCGGAAGCCAATGTTTTAATAATTCCTGATTTGCAAACTCTTTATCATTGTTTGGATCAATATATCTCATATAATACCATGAGGATCCGGCTGAACCAGGCATTGTAGATGTCTCACGAGTACCTCTAATGCCATTCTTGTCATATTTCTTCCATTCAGTAGCATTTTCCAATGGAGCTTTTCCATTCTTTCCCTTATAATCATCAAGCTCCGGCAAAATAAGCGGAAGCTCTTCATCCGGAAGGAAGTAAATAGAACCATCTTCTTTATATACACATGGAACAGGCTCTCCCCAGTATCTCTGGCGTGCAAAAATCCATTCACGGAATCTGTAATTTACAGTTCTTCTTGCAACGCCTTCTTTTTCAAGTTTATCAGTAATAGCTTCTTTTGCTTCTTCAACTGTAAGTCCTGTAAACTCTTCAGAATTGATAAGTTTGCAGCCCTTTCCAAGATATTCTTTCTTTTCAAATGCATGCTCAGATACATCTCCACCATCTATAACCTGAATCATATCTATGTTATGAACCTGTGCATATTCAAAGTCTCTCTGGTCATGACTTGGTACTGCCATAACAGCACCTGTACCATAGCTTGCAAGTACGAAATCACCAATAAATAATGGTACTTCTTTGCCATTAACAGGATTAATTGCATATAAGCCTTTAAGCATACATCCTGACTTTGTCTTATTAAGCTCTGTACGGTCAAGATCGCTCTTTTTAAGAGTCTCATCAATATAAGCCTGAACTTCTTCTTTATTTTCAACACGGTCCATTAAACTCTTAACAATATCTCCATCCGGTGCAAGTACCATGAAAGTAATACCATAGATTGTTTCAATACAGGTTGTGAATATAGAAAACTCTCCACCACCAACAATCTTGAAATCAACCTCTACACCTGTACTTTTTCCAATCCAGTTACGCTGAATATCTTTTGTTGATTCAGGCCAGTCGATTTCATTAAGACCATCAAGAAGTTTCTCTGCAAATGCAGCCTGATCGATAACCCACTGCTTCATATTTTTACGAACAACAGGATATCCACCTCTCTCAGACTTACCATCAATTACTTCGTCATTTGAAAGAACTGTTCCAAGCTCTTCACACCAGTTAACAGGCATGTCAATATATTTTGCATATCCTGCTTCATAAAGCTTCTTAAATATCCACTGAGTCCATTTATAGAATGAAGGATCAGATGTTGCAAGCATTTTTGACCAGTCATAGTCAAAGCCGAGCTCTTCAAGCTGTTTTGTAAAAGTCTCAATATTCTTCTGAGTAAATCCATTTGGATGATTTCCCGTGCTTACCGCATACTGCTCAGCCGGAAGACCAAATGAGTCATATCCCATTGGATGAAGAACATTGTAGCCCTGCATTCTCTTCATTCTTGACATAATGTCTGTAGCTGTATATCCTTCAGGATGTCCTGCATGTAAACCTACTCCTGATGGGTATGGAAACATATCAAGTGCATAATACTTTGGTTTGCTAAAATCCCATACATCTGTCTTGAATGTTTCATGCTCTTTCCAATATTTCTGCCATTTTTTTTCTACCACTTTATGGTCATATATTTCTGCCATAACAGCCTCCTTAGATATTTTTTCATAATATATTTAAATTCCGGTTGGAACAAAAAATCCCCTCCGCCTATATATGTAGAATCAACTACAGCATAGAGACGAAGAGGATAACATCACATCTTTTGATAAGGATATGTATCTTCAATACTCCTAATCACTGCTTTTAAGTATTCAACTCATTAATAAGTATCTTAACATAATGAATTTGAAATTGCAATAATTTATATAATGAAGAAATCTATTATTCCTCGCTATTTTCAGCTACTTTATTTGCTCTTGCAGCTACTTCTGCTGCCTGAATGTCACTTGGAGTCTGCTCATATCTTGCAAACTCATACTCATAGTCTCCACGTCCACCTGTCATTGAACGAAGAACAGTGCAATATCCTGTCAATTCCATCATAGGAATATCAGCTTCTATTACCTGCTTGCCATTTCCAACAGGATTCATGCCAAGCACTCTGCCACGACGTTTATTAAGGTCGCCCATAATGTCGCCGGTGTATCTGTCAGGAACTGTTACCTTAAGATTAACAATTGGCTCGAGAAGAACAGGACCAGCCTCCATTACGCCCTTTTTAAAGGCCTGAATGGCAGCAGTCTTAAATGCCATTTCTGATGAGTCTACTGCATGATATGAACCATCATATAAGATACCTTTTACACCAACTACAGGATATGCAGCTAAAGGTCCTTTTATAACAGATTCCTGAATACCTTTCTCTACAGCAGGGAAATAGTTCTTTGGAACTGCTCCACCTACAACCTCCTGTTCAAATACATAAGGAGTTTCAAGATCACCGGAAGGCTCAAATCTCATCTTTACATGACCATACTGTCCATGACCACCTGACTGCTTTTTGTATTTATATTCAACATCAGATTTTTTCCTGATTGTTTCCTTGAATGCAATCTTTGGCTTTGACAGCTCAATCTCACATTTGTACTCACTGGCAAGTCTGCTCTGAATAATCTCAAGCTGCTGCTCACCTATTCCATATAAGAGCATCTGTCTGTTTTCAACATCATTAACAATCTTAAGAGTCTGATCCTCATGAGAAAGCTTCTGAAGAGCCTGCGCTACTTTATCAATATCTGCCTTATTAGGTACCTTGTATCTAAGAGCTGTATATGGCTTAGAAATCTGGAATTTTCCATATTCAATAGTTGTAGCTTTTGTTGATAAAGTATTACCTGTTCTGGCAGCAGTAAGCTTTGCAATGGCACCAATATCACCTGCGTGAAGTTCAGGCACTTCTATAGGCTTGCTTCCCTGAAGTACATAAAGCTTGCTCACTTTTTCTTCTATGTCTTTATCTTTATTATAAATAACATCATCTGCTTTAAATACACCTGAACATACTTTAATTAAAGAATATTTACCAATAAAAGGATCTACTATTGTCTTAAATACATAAGCTGATTTAGCCTTTGAAAAATCATAGTTTGCTTCAAAAACATCATTAGTCTTCATATTAAAGCCTGCTATCTTGAGATTTTCAGGACTAGGGAAATATTTAACAATATCATCCAAAAGTGCATATGTACCCTGACAAAGAATATTAGAGCCCATACTTATCGGTACAATTGAACCATCATCTACATTAGTTCTAAGAGCAGCTCGTATCTCATTCTCAGAAAAGCTGTCTCCACTGAAATAGCGATCCATGAATTCTTCACTTGTCTCGGCAACCGCTTCCATAAGTGAATCTCTGTAAATTCCAAGGTTTTCCATACTATAGTCAGGAATATCACATTCCACTACTTCCTTGTCTTTCCAACGGTTAGCAGTCTCACTTACAACATTTACATATCCCACAAATTTTTCATTTTCTCTAATCGGGAAATGGAATGGAGCAATTTTCTTGCCATACATTTCTGTAAGCTTTTCAACTACATTTTTGAATGAAGCATTATCTGCATCCATACCTGTAACATAAATCATTCTTGGCAAATTATATTTTTCACATATCTCCCATGCTTTTTCAGTTCCTGCCTCAACACCTGATTTGCCTGATACTACAATTACAGCTGCATCAGCAACACTTACAGCTTCTTCTACTTCTCCAATAAAATCAAAATAACCAGGAGTATCCAATATATTAATCTTTGTACCTTCCCATTCAATAGGTATTACCGATGTACTGATTGAAATTTTTCTCTTCTGTTCTTCTTTTCCAAAATCACTAACAGTATTTCCGTCCTCGATTTTTCCCATGCGAGATGTTATTCCTGCCAGATAAGCCATACTTTCAACGAGACTTGTCTTTCCGGCACCACCATGCCCAAGTAAAACTACATTTCTAACCTTATCAGTTGTGTAAACATTCATTGATATACCCCTTTCTTTTTGCAAAACTGCAGTTGATTTATTTGACTAAATATATGAATTATTTATTCTTTTTTATTTTTAGTCTATTTTATATAGATTTTATAACATATTTTCTGAATATTCAAGCAAATACAATAAATTTATGTCAAATTTTTATTTATTTTTCTATATTTTTACTATAAAGTAATATTAATGAGGTTTATATATTGACTTTAATACGTTGAAGTGCGATACTATTCTTAATTATGTTTACTTATTAAAATGTGCATCTGTACAAAAAATGAACTGATAAAAACATATATGTATTGTTGAAAGGATAGATAATTACTATGAATTTTACAAAATTTGGTTTTTTAAGTCTTGGACTTATAGGGGGTTCAATAGCATTAGCCATAAAGGACTTATATCCGGATTCACAAATCGTAGCATACGCAAGACGTCAGGAAACATTAGACCAGGCAATTCAGGCAGGTGCAATCGACCAAGGCACTACCGCAATTGATGATACATTTACTGACTGTGATATCATATTTTTATGCGCACCTGTTTCCATTAATAACCGTTTTTTGGAAGAAATCAAATTACATATATCAGAAAAGACTATTATTACAGATGTAGGCAGTGTAAAGGGTTCAATACATGAAGCTGTAGAAAAGCTCGGTCTTAATAAGCACTTTATCGGTGGACATCCTATGGCCGGAAGTGAGAAGACCGGCTTTGAAAATGCCAATCCAAAGCTTCTTGAAAATGCGTATTACATACTTACTCCTACTGATGAAGTCAATAAAGATGCTGTTGATGCATACTATAATCTCGTAAAGGATATGTGCGCTATTCCACTTGTATTAACACACAAAGAACACGATTATGTTACAGCTGCCATCAGCCACGTGCCACATCTGGTCGCTGCTGCCCTTGCCAATCTGGTTCATGACCATGATTCAAAGGAAGGCACAATGAAATCAATCGCTGCAGGCGGTTTCAAGGATATAACACGTATCGCGTCTTCATCTCCTGATATGTGGGAGGCAATCTGTATGTCAAATGCCGACAATATTGCAGACCTTCTTGATGATTATATAGATTCTTTACAGACTATCAGCAAGGCTGTAAGAGAAAAACAAAAGGGATTCACGTTTGATTTATTTACTGCCTCAAAGACCTACCGAGATTCCTTTACCGATTTACCAAAGGGTCCAATCAAAAAAATATTTGCCTGTTATGTGGATATTCCTGATCAGACAGGAGCAATCGCTTCTCTCGCCACCCTGCTTGCAAAGGCTGATATCTCTATTAAAAATATTGGTATCGTACACAACAGAGAATTTGAAGAGGGCGTACTTAGAATTGAGTTCAATAATCAAGCAGCCTGTGACGAGGCCATCAAGCTGCTTAAAGAATTGAATTATTCTATTTACTCAAGAAAATAGGCACTGAATTATAAATCTTTTTTGCGGATGTATTCCAAAAGTGCACTACAACCCTTAATCACATCATCATAGGTGGCGTCAAAGTCACCTGTGTACCATGGATCTGCCACATCACGTGATGAACCTGCAAAGGTAAGCAGCTTATAGATTTTACCCTGGCGGTCACCTCCTGCAATGCGTGTCATATTCCTGATATTTGCAGTGTCCATACCAATCAAATAATCATAATCGTCATAATCTTCGGCTGTCATCTGTGTTGCACGATGGGGAATTACCGGAATATTCATTTCACGCAGTTTGGATACTGTTCCATAATGAGGTGGATTTCCGATTTCCTCGCGACTGGTGGCAGCCGAATTAATATAAAATAAATCTTCAAGCTTGTTTTGCTTTACTAAATGCGTCATAACGCTCTCAGCCATTGTGCTACGGCAGATGTTGCCGTGGCAAACCATGAGCACTTTTATCTTGTTTGGCATAAAATTTCTTTTCCTTTCAAATCATTTCAAACCATTGATTTTACTGAGTTTGTTGGATTTTTACTTTTTTATCAACTTGCCATTTCTTCTCATAAAAACGCAAGTTTTCTCGGGTCCGTGGTATAAAAATGGTATAAATTCAAAATTTTTATACCACGTTTTTTTCTTGGTATAAATTTTCGGGAAATCCCATAAATACAGCATTTCTTAGACTTTTATAACATACCAACTTAATGTATGGCACATGGCTTTACAAAATTTATACCAAATAATTGTGCCATCCAAAATCGGCAGATGTTATTTTTAAGCCTCTTTTACATTCAAAAGCCCTAGTATAATCCACGCTAATTGGCGACATGTTTCACGCAGGATAAATTTTCATTCTGCAAGGCGGAGGAATGAGGCGATGCGGTGGCATCGTCGATTGACGACAACGCAGCAGATGGAAATTTAGACAAGTGAAACGTGCTGTTAATTAGTGTG
>JAFPAQ010000057.1 GCA_017424235.1 Lachnospiraceae bacterium
TAGTATGAAAAGAACTTCTAATTGCTTAGAGCAAAGGCTCTTTCGCAAAGAAGTTCTAAGTTTCATACCTGGAAAAAGCTAAAGCTTTTTCATATTTATTTGTAACTCTGCAAAGCAGAGTTATGCGGGATTAGTATGAAATAATGATTAGTGTGAAAGTAAAAAGGGAGGCAGTACGATTGATAAATTATATGGAATTGAAAAAAAAGTCTGTCTGCTTTAAAGATGACAGCAGAGGGATGTCATTTATTGAAATAATAATAGTGGTAGCAATAATGTCAATTGCTGTAGGTATAGGTGGCTATGGAGTGTCTATGGTAAGTGGAAGGGCAGCAGAAGCATGTGCCAGAAATATAACAAGTACACTGCAGCATGTGAGAACTTTGTCAATGGGAAAATATGCTACTTATGCAAAGCTTTATAAGTCAGATTCAGACGGAAAGATATATATTGAAATGTACCAGAGAGTAAAGGAAGAGGACGGTTTTACTCTTGTACGCCAGACCGTGGTGGGAGATAAAACAGTTGAGGTACAATGCAATGGCGGGGTGCTTGATTCGAGTGGTGTATGTATAGGCTTTGACAGGAGTACAGGAGCATTGACCAACAAAGTTGGTGGTGATTTTGAAACAAGTACGGTTGGTCAGATAGTGGTGTCCAAATCGCATACTACAATGTATGTACTGATAGAGGCAGTTACCGGTAAGATAGTAGTAAAGAGGGTCTAGTCTATGTTTCGCAGGTTATTTATTTATAATGAAAAATTGAAGAGTGATAATAGGGGACTTACACTGGTTGAGATACTTTGTGCATTGGCGATATTAGCGTTGGTATCAGGAATTGTAGGTGGAGTTATGATAGCTACATCTTCAAATTATAGAAGCGGTACTAAGGAAACAGCTATGCAGCAGGAGGCGCAGCTGGCAGTTAACAGGATTGGAGATATCATTAAAGATGCTGTAAGTGTTGAATTTGCAGGGAATACACTTGATATTAAGAATGGTGATGACTGGTACAAGGTTGAGTTTAACAGTAGCGAAAATAAGCTGTATTATACACAGCATGTAGAGGCTGATGGTGTAGCCGATGCAACAGGTGTACTTGCTGAGAATATATCAAGTTTTGTAGTTGATACTACCAACTTTAAAAAGAACAGGACAGTACAGATAGGTATTACTGTTAAAGATGGAGAAAAGACCTATGAGCTTGCGTATAATATGTCAGCAAGAAATGAAATGACAACGGATACGACTGTAGGAGAAGTGCTACGTACAGCTTCAATTATGGTCGAGAATAAGGTAATAATGGTGCCGGGAGAAAGTGACCTTATATTAAATGTACAGGTAAAGGGATGTAATAAGCCACTTGCGCTTGAGTGTGGACCGGGACTTAGTGCTGAGCTTACATCAAATGAGGAGCTTAGATTATCACTGGATAAAGATTTTGCTGATGAAAAGACCTACATTATGCTTAAAACAGATGATAGTGATCCTCCCGCATCTGTAAAGGTAAATGTTCAGGTAAGACGTATTAAAGCCGTTGAAGTAAAATACGGATATAATCAGGCATCAGGAGAAAAGCTTGAATCCGACTCAGAATATACATTCTATGGCAGAATAAAGGATTCCACACCATATCTTAGTAAGGCACCGGGGGCAAGCTGGGATGCAGGTTACAAGAATCCAAGAGCTATAAGCTGGGAGCTTGTGTTATATGATGGAACTTCAATATGTCCTGATACAAAGCTGGCAGAATATTTTGAGATTATTAATAAGGTTGAAGACTCAGACAAGCCGACAATTACAGTCAAAATGAAGAAACCCTTGGATTCAAATATGTATCTGGAGGTAATAGGTCAGTCCATGCATGCAAATGGTGTGAATAAAGCAGGTTTGGCCTATGACAGTACAGTTAAGGCATCTGCAAAATTAAAGCCGAATCTAAAAATAAGTGATAATGAAATATCGCTTGACCCTACAGAAACTGGTATTGTAAATCTGACAATGAAGGGGGGAAGCTCGACTAATATTGAATGTAAGCTTGTGGGAAATTCAGATAGCAGTACAAAGGCTGTCTTTAATCCTTCAGATGGCAGTGTTCATATTACAATTGGAAAAAATGAAAGAGGTTCAGGTATTATACCGAATGACCCTATGAAAAAATTTACATTTAATGTAGAAGTAATAGACAAAAACAAGGGAGATAAGAAATCAACAATCACAGTTCATGTAAAAAGAGTAGATAGACTTAGTCTTCAAAAAGTAAAGGATGATGACCAAACCTATACGTTCACAACCAAATTTAATACCGATAGAAATGCTTCTATTAGTGATGTACAAAATAACTCTATGTATCTTATAAATAATAAGTACAATCCATATGGTGTAAACAGAACACCATTTACGCTTGCGGTTGTCTATTGTTTAGAGGTAGTGGATAATGGTAAAAAAATAGATTTAGGATATATAGTATCAAGAGCTACCTGTGCTACAGAATCAAATGCCGCATCAAATATGTGGCCGGGAGAATTTAATGCATTTAAAAATGATAATGGTTATGTTAAATGGGAAGCATATCCTCAAAGTCACAGCGCACAAGTAACAGGTGAAGATACAGATGACTCAAAGCTTTTAGAATTGCCTGTGTTAAAGCTTAAGTTAGGTAATAAGAAGTTTGAAAAGATTACGGTTACTGCTATAGCTTTTCATGCTTTAGGTGCTGAGAAAGGAAAAGACTATATGTCCGATGCTCCGGGTATTTTTGCTAACAGAGACAGTTATGCGGTAATTAAGGATGAACAGGAAATATTAGGAGATCAGTACCGTAAGATAAAGGCTCCTTATCTTGTAATAGTAGAGCCTAATCAGGGAACTGATGATTTTGAACCATCAGAACAGGAAATGGTAATTCCATTTACTGTAAATGATCCGTCGATAACAGAAGTAAGTGTACGGACAAAATACTTTGGTGAAGGCACCAGATTATCAAATTATACTAATTATTCTAAAGACAATCCATATGTCGAGAATGCAGTTGAGGGCAAGGAAAATGACCCACGACAGGGTTATCTTGGACTGATTATAGCAAAAAATGAAAAAGGCAATAATGGCATAATGGAGGTTGAGCTTGTTGGAAAAGATGGTGACAACAATGAAGTTAAAGCCCCTATAACAATAGCGCTTAGAAGAGTAAATGAAATTGCTCTTGCAATTAAGGATAAAGATACAGAGGATTACATTGATAATATAAATAAGCTCAACAAAGCCGGAGGTAATATTACTTTAGAGGCATATCCTAAAGGATTTGGAAATAATGGTACGGAGTATTTTGATATCCAGAAGGATAATGGTGATATTTGTCGTTGGGAGAAGAAAGACCATGGTGAATACAAGTCGCCATTACCGGTTAAGTGGACTATGGAGTACAAAGTAAATGATAAAACAGTTGAGAAAACACTTGATGATGCTCAATGGAAAGATTATTTCGAGTCGGTTGATACACCGGTTACAAATGATGAGAAGTATAGTAGTTCCATAACCTTTAAGCTTAAGAAGCCACTTCCAAATGGTGCCATACTCAGGGCAACATCGCTTCATGCACTTGGAAATGACAGTGGTAAGCAGTACAATAAATCAAACAAAGAGTATGATAAGGTGGTTGCTGAGTTAAAGATTGGAAACAGTTATATTCGCTCTCCATTTGCACGAGGTGAGGAGTACTTCTTCCCTGGAGAAAGTGTAGATGATATCATAACATACAGTAATAAGATCAATCAGGAAAAGGGTGAACAGACAGAAGCAAGATTTTACTTTAGATTTTATGATTATAAGACAGGCATCTGGTCACCATATTATGCAACAAAGGAAAATGGTAATCCACAGAAGTTCTGCTCTGTTGAATCACAGGTATTCCTGCCAGACCGTGAATATGATATTGAGATTATAAAGGTAGTGAGTGATCCTAATAAAAAGACAATTTACTGGCCAAAAGGATTAGCAGGTCAGGCTGGAACCGGTTTTGATGGATATACAGAGCTTACATATGAATCATTAGATAAATATATGGAAAGCCAAATATATCCGAAGTGTTATCATATGGGATTATCGACTCCTGTATTTAATGGTTCTTACAATTTAGGTTCACAGACTGCTCCAATAAAAGTAACCAGCGGAAATACTTATGAGGCTAAGATTACAGATGTTATAGACTTGAATATGGATAGGACCGGTGTACAAATGAAGAACTATCTGATACCTATGAAAATTCAGAAGCTTGAAAACGGAAAATGGACAGATATTGATGTATCAGTGATTAAACAGCAGAATAATCAGTATTCATGGGATATTCCTCAGGATGATAATGCGAACTTTAGAATTACTGTCAGAAATGCAAATTCTTCCGGAAAATATCGAATTGGTGTGGGTGTCAAGGCAGAAGTATTTATGAAGGCATCAGGTGCACTTAAAGATGTTTCATATAGTTCGATAACATCACCATCTGAATTTGCCTTGTATAATGAAAACGCTGATACCGGATTTATTTACTTACAAATTAATTAAAATAAAAGTCTCCGATGTAAAGTCGGAGACCTTTATTTTGTGGAATACGTATTTTCCTTCGCAATAGGGTCAGTTCTTGCTGTATCGAGCATCCAACAAAGTAGCAAAAGTGAGAAAAAGGGACGGGGCTTGCTGTATCGTGCTTTAGGCGATACAGAAGCCCCGTCCTTATTGCGACCTATTGCGAAAAGCTTAACTAAACGTTATTAGCCCCGTCCCTATTGCGTCCTATTGCAAAAATGATTTATATATTGGCAAAAAATATTAAATTTTGTCGAAAATGTCAGAAAAAAAATGATTATTTTAAGATAAGATAGTAAAATAAAATATCAGATATTTATACAAAAAATGTTTAGAAGTATGAAAAAACATAAACGGAAGTTTTTTGTACACGACAATTTGAAGAAAGTATGGGGATTAATATGGAATTACGAGAGATTTATGAGCAAATAAATGGAGATTATGACAGTGTTTTTAGTCGATTGCATAATGATGAGAGAATTAAAAAGTATCTTTTGAAATTTATTAATAACAAATTAGATACCTTAATCAGAAATGCACTTGATGCCGGTGATTATGAAACGGCATTTAGGGAAGCTCATAATCTAAAGGGAATTTGTGCAAATTTAAATATTGATAAACTGGGAAAATCAGCAAGTGAACTTACTGAGGCGCTGCGAGGAAGAAATCCTGAGGGGGATATTTCGTCTTTGGTGGAAGCTATGCAGGCGGACTATGATATGACAATACGTGCATTAAATGTATTGACAGAAGAATAGGTAAAATAGGAGGGGGACTATGGATAGGAAATTAACTGAAAAGAACATGCTGTTAATCGTGGATGATGTGGATATTAATAGAGATATACTGGGTGATATCTTTGTGGAGCAGTATGAAATTACAGAAGCAGAAAACGGAGAAGAAGCAATCAAGGAACTTGAGGCTCATAAAGATGAAATTGCACTTGTTTTTCTGGATTTGCAGATGCCAAAGAAAAACGGTTTGGATGTTCTTGACTTTATGAATGAAACAGGTCTGATAAATTTGATTCCGGTAATTATGATTACGGGTGAGTCTACAGTTGACAGTGATTTAAAAAGGGTAAAGACCTTTACAGGGATTCTGCTGTATCATCTTCAGAAGCTGTATCCGGAATATGAGCTATCTGATGAACAGCTTAAGCTGATTGTAAATGCGTCAGCATTGCATGATATCGGAAAAATTGCTATACCGGATGATATTTTATTAAAACCGGGAAAACTTACCCGGGATGAATTTGAAATCATGAAAACACATACTAACAAGGGATGTGAAATATTGGAAATGTTCAAACAGGAAGAGAATGAATTTTACCAATATTGTTATGATATATGCAGATATCATCATGAGCGATATGATGGTAAGGGATATCCGGATCAGCTTTCGGGAGAGGATATTCCTATCTGGGCACAGGTTGTATCAATCATTGATGTATATGATGCACTTGTAAGCAAGCGAGTATACAAAATACCATATGCTGTAGAGGAGGCAGAACGAATGATTTTGACAGGGGAATGTGGTACGTTTTCTCCAAAGATCATTGACTGCTTCGAAGCGGCTAAGCTTGAACTGTTTCAACTGACAGAAGGGAAATTTAGTTTTGTAGAAGGATAAGGATTGCTGTCAGATATATTGATGATTAAGAGAGACTAATCTTATTTGGATTAGTCTCTTTGTATGTGCGCCAAAAGGTGTGCTGCAGGTTAAGTTCATTTTTTTTCAGGAATCTGCCTTCCTTCATGATCCATATGGTAATTTTCAGTATATATAAGCTGTGATAGTGGTACAAAGGTATAGCCGGCATCCTTAAGGGTACTTATAAGTGTGTCAAGAGCCTTTGCAGTATAGGTTGCTCCATTATGACATAAAATGATACTTCCATTTCCAAGATGCTTGTGCTGGGTGACAGTTTTAATAATGGAGTCAACACCATAGTCCTTCCAGTCGAGACTGTCA
>JAFPAQ010000058.1 GCA_017424235.1 Lachnospiraceae bacterium
TCCGGAGCTGGTATGGAAGCAGTAGCATCAAAGAAGGTTGATATCGGAAATGCGTCAAGAGGTGTTAAGGACGAGGAAAAAGAAAAAGGTGTGGTTGAGAATATTATCGCACTTGATGGAATCGCAGTGATAACAAGCAAAGATAATGCAGTTGGTGACCTTAGCAAAGAGCAGCTTACTTCAATTTATAAAGGAGAGATATCTAACTGGAATGAACTTGGAGGAGAAGATTCTGCAATTGTTGTAATTGGAAGAGAAAATGGTTCAGGAACCAGAAGTGCTTTTGAAGAGCTTTTAAAGGTAGAAGATGTCTGCATGTATGCACAGGAGCTTGATTCTACAGGAGCAGTGCTTGCCAAAGTAGCGGCTACAGATGGAGCAATAGGATATGTGTCTCTTGATGTTGTAGATGAAACAGTAAAATCTGTAGCATTAGATGGAGTAGAAGCATCTGAGGCAAATATTCTTGATGGTAAATATATTTTGTCAAGACCTTTTGTTATGGCTACAAATGGAGAAATAGAAGCACAGAGTGATTTGGTAAAGACATGGTTTGAATACATCAAATCTGATGAAGGTAAAGAGATAATAAGCAGTGTCGGACTTATATTACCTAATTAGTAGTAGAAAGGTATCAGTATTAGTATGAAACATAAATCAGAAAAGATAGCCGGATTTATTATTATGATATTTGGCTTTGCAGCAGTTATTTCTGTAATTGCAATTACAATATATATGTTCATAAAGGGACTGCCTGCATTGTATGAGGTTGGTGTTTTCCCACTTTTGTTTGGAAAAGTATGGAAACCTGTAGCAAAGGAACCTTCATTTGGAATCAGTTATATTATCTTGTCATCATTTTTCGGAACCTTAGGTGCAGTTATTATTGGTGTTCCGGTTGGACTATTGACGGCTGTCTTTCTGACAGAGATCACACGGGATACAAAGTGTGGAAGAAACATCTCAAGGATTATTTCGGCAGCAGTTGAGCTTTTGGCTGCCATACCTTCTGTTATATATGGTCTATTAGGTTTGATGCTGTTAAACCCATTTATGTACAAGCTTGAAAAAATAGTATTCAGTAACTCGTCAACACATAAGTTTACAGGTGGTGCAAATATGCTGTCCGCGATTATAGTATTGGCTTTTATGATTTTACCTACAGTTATAAATGTAAGCTCATCTGCAATCAGGGCAGTACCGGACAGTCTAAGGTCAGCTTCACTTGCACTTGGGGCAAGTAAGCTTCAAACTATTTTTAAGGTTATTATTCCGGCTGCTCAGTCGGGAATAATGACTGGGGTAGTGCTTGGAATAGGCAGAGCATTAGGAGAAGCAATGGCTATCAATATGGTAGCCGGTGGAGCCGTTAACATACCCCTGCCTTTTAATTCAGTAAGATTTTTGACAACTCAGTTAGTAAGTGAAATGAGTTATTCAGGTGGATTGCACAGGCAGGTATTGTTCACTGTAGGATTAGTACTGTACATATTTATAATGATAATCAATTTGCTGCTTACATTATTAAAAAGGAAAGGGAAAATTGAAAAATGAAAAAGAAGAAATATAGAATTAGTGAAATTTTCCTGTACATGTTGATAATAATGTGTGCCCTATTGTCAGTAATATTACTGTTTGGAATTATTATATATGTATTTTCAAAAGGACTTGGAAGTATAAACCGGGGCTTTCTTACAACTGTAACCTCTGTAAGAAAAGGTACTATCGGAATTGCAGGGAATATAGTAAATACTGTTTTGATAATAGTGGTGACAATGTTGATTGCTACACCGCTTGGAGTAGGAGCAGCTATATATTTAAATGAATATGCAAAACATGGAAAAATAGTAACTGTTATAGAGTTTGCAACTGAGACACTTTCAGGAATTCCGTCAATTATTTTTGGTTTATTCGGAATGATGTTTTTTGGTGAGACGTTAGGTTTTGGATATAGTATACTTACAGGTTCATTGACTTTAATAATTATGATTTTGCCACTCATAACCAGAAATACTCAGGAGGCGTTAAAAACAGTTCCTGAGGGATATAGGAGTGGTGCGATTGGACTTGGTGCAGGAAAGTGGTATATGATTCGTACTATCCTTATACCCTCTGCGATGCCTGGAATTGTTACAGGAGTTATACTTGCTGTCGGTCGTATTATTGGAGAGTCTGCTGCGCTGTTATTTACAGCAGGTTCAGCTAAGCTGTTACCTAAGAGCTTTATAGGCATATTTGAAAAGATTTTTCAGTCGGGTGGTACACTTACTATTCAGCTCTATTTGTCAGCAACCAGTGAGGGGGATTTTGATACAGCATATGGAATAGCTGTTGTACTTTTGGTAATAGTTTTTGTTATAAATATTTTAACCAAGCATCTTACAGGAAAACTGGAAGCTGGAAAGAATTAGAATTAGGAGTAATAGATGAGCGAAAAAATTAAGATAGAAGTAAAAAATCTTGATCTGTATTATGGAGAGAACCATGCTCTTAAAAATGTAAATATGGATATTTTTGAAAAGAAAATAACTGCATTTATAGGACCGTCAGGTTGTGGTAAATCAACATTTTTAAAGACATTAAACAGAATGAATGATATGGTCGATAATGTTCATATTTGTGGGAAAGTATCACTTGATGGAGAAGATATATATGGTGAACATATTGATACCATAACTCTCAGAAAAAATATAGGAATGGTATTTCAGCAACCTAATCCATTTCCAATGAGTATATATGACAATATCGCATATGGACCAAGAGTGCATGGTATTAAGGATAAGCGTAAGCTTGATCAGATAGTTGAAGAAAGTCTTAGAGGTGCAGCGATTTTTGATGAAGTAAAGGACAGATTAAAAAAGTCAGCACTTGGTTTGTCAGGCGGACAGCAGCAGAGAATATGTATAGCAAGAGCTCTTGCAGTGAAGCCATCAGTTTTACTTATGGACGAACCAACTTCAGCACTTGACCCTATATCAACATCAAAAATAGAGGATTTGATGGAAGAACTCAAAAAGAAATATACTATTGTAGTTGTTACACATAATATGCAGCAGGCACTTAGAGTTTCAGATTATACTGCTTTCTTTCTGGTAGGTGAGATGGTTGAGTATGGTGAAACCAAAAATTTATTTACATATCCACAAGATAAAAGAACCGAGGACTATATTACAGGAAGATTTGGATAAAAAATAATGTATTTTCAGAAATACAGCTTATAATGGGGTGAAAAATGAGAACAAAATTTGATGAACAGCTCTATACACTTAATCAGAAAATGATTCAAATGGGTAATATGATTGAAGAAAACATTCAGATGAGTATAGATGCATTGTTAAATAGAGATGCTTCAAAATCCAGAAAAATCATGGAAAAGGATATAGAAGTGGACCGTATGCAAAAGGAAATAGAAAATATATGTTTCCAATTGTTGATTCAGCAGCAGCCGGTTGCAAAGGATCTTAGAAATATTACTGCTGTAATGAAGATGGTAACTGATATGGAGAGGATAGGTGATCATGCAGCAGATATAAGCGAAATGGCTATTTTTTTATCTGAAGCAGGATATAGAAGCATGAATACGATCACGAGCATGGCATCAGAAGCAACCTGTATGCTTATGGACAGCATAGATGCTTATGTGCAAAAGGATGAGAAACGTGCAAGGGAAGTTATTGATCATGATGATGTGGTTGATGATTTGTTTGACCAGGTAAGACATGAGTTGATTGAGATTATTAGTCAAAATCCACAGGATGGAGAACAGGAGCTTGATATGCTTATGATAGCACATTATTTTGAAAGAATTGCTGACCATGCAACAAATATTGCGGAATGGGTATTATATTCATTAGATAACCATATTAACACTCAAATTTAAAAAACTTGTATGATTTTACATAGATTTTACATTTGGTTTCCGTAGATTTTACATAGGTATAATATTATTTTTGATGAAATTATTTTACTATGGAAAGGTACGGTTATATCAATGGATATTTTTGCACTGCTTACAATGATTGGTGGATTAGCATTATTTTTGTATGGTATGAATTCAATGGGAGAAGGTCTTGCAAAGCTTTCAGGTGGTAAGCTTGAAAGCTTGTTGGAAAGACTTACTTCAAACAGATTCATGGCTTTACTTTTGGGTGCTTTAGTAACAGCGGTTATTCAGTCTTCGTCTGCTACAACAGTTATGGTAGTAGGATTTGTCAATTCCGGTATTATGCAGTTATCAAGAGCAGTTGGTGTTATTATGGGTGCCAATATTGGTACCACTATCACATCCTGGATGCTTTCTCTTTCAGGTATTTCAGGCGGAAATATCTGGCTTCAGTTATTAAAGCCAAGTTCTTTTTCACCGGTTTTGGCAGCAGTGGGAATAATTCTTACCATGACATCAAAGGATAATCAGAAGAAAAAAGATATTGGAAATATTATGGTAGGATTTGCAATCCTCATGTTTGGTATGGAGACGATGAGCGATGCAGTAAAGCCTCTTGCACAAAATGAAAAATTTACAGGTATATTTACAATGTTTTCTAATCCTGTTTTGGGAATGCTTGCAGGAGTACTTATAACTGCTGCAATACAAAGTTCATCTGCATCGATAGGTATATTACAGGCATTATGTCTTACAGGTGCTATTAATTACAGCAGTGTTATTCCAATAATTATGGGACAAAATATTGGTACCTGCATAACTGCTATTATTTCGTCAGTAGGTGCTAATAAGAATGCTAAAAGAGCATCAATGATTCATCTGTATTTTAATCTTATTGGTACTGTGCTGTTTATGGTTATTTTCTATGGCATTAATGCAGTAGTAGGATTTTCTTTTTTGGAGGAACCGGCAAATGTAGCAGCTATTGCCCTTATACATAGTTTATTTAATGTTGGATGTGCGATTATACTGTTTCCATGTGCAGATTTTATTGTCAGGCTTGCCGTTATTTCTGTAAAGGATGGAGAAAATGACACAGATGCCCCAAAAGAAAGTAACAAGAATTTACCATTGGAGCTTGCAGCACTTGATGAGAGATTTTTAAATCAGCCAGGTTTTGCAATGGAGATTTCCAGAAATGCGGCTTATGCTATGGCTGAAAAAACAAAAGATTGTATTATGCTTGCTCTTGAATTGTGTAAAGATTATACTAAAGAAAAAATGCAACGCATTATTGAATGTGAGCAGTTAATAGACTTATATGAAGATATGCTTGGAACATATCTGGTTAAGCTTTCAGCTATGAATTTGTCTTTGGCAGATAGCAGAAGTATGTCAATATTGTTACATTGTATAGGGGATTTTGAGAGAATATCAGACCATGCAGTAAATATATGTGAGTCTGTAAAAGAAATGAAGGATACAGACCAGAAGTTTTCTAAGAAGGCTTACTCAGAGCTCAATGTGTTATTAAAGGCTGTTCATGATATTGTTGAGATGACAGTGGAGGTTTTTGTAAATAAAGATATTGAAAAAGCAAAATATGTAGAGCCTTTGGAAGAAGTTATAGACAGTCTTAATATGACTTTGAGACAAAATCATATTAAACGTCTCCGAAAAGGTAAATGTACCATTGAGCTTGGTATTGTTTTGGAGGATATGATCACAAATCTGGAAAGAGTATCAGACCACTGTTCTAATATAGCAGTATGTCTTATAGAAGTAAGCAGTGATGTATTTGAAACACATGAATATATTGATGTGGAATTAAAACAGACTGAATGGTTTGCAAATGAAGTTTTAAGACTTAGAAAAGAATATTCATTAATAGAATAAGAGCTTATCCATGTGATTTATTGGAATGAAAGAAGGAAAAGTAAATGGCATTGATATATATAGTTGAAGATGATGAAAATATCAGAGAAATAGAGACTATTGCATTAAAAAACAGTGGACATGAAGTGATTGCTTTTGAAAATGCAAAAAGCTTTTATAAAAGAATAGATGAACTGTTACCCGACCTTCTTATTCTTGATGTGATGTTGCCTGATGAAAATGGTAATGAAATAGTTGGGAAGCTAAGAAACAAAACAGTTACAAAAAGACTTCCAATTATCATGGTGACAGCAAAGACAACTGAAATGGATATGATTAAAGGACTTGATAATGGTGCAGATGATTATATAAAGAAGCCGTTTTCCATAATGGAGCTTATTACAAGAGTTAAGGCTCTGTTAAGGAGGACTGAGGTCGAAAAAGAGGATACACTGTCGGTTGGAGAAATATGTATAGATAATGTAAGACATAAGTGTATAGTTGATGGGAAAATAGTTGAACTAACATATAAGGAGCATGAACTGTTAAAATATCTGATAATTAATAAAGGCATGGTACTTTCCAGAGAGCAGATAATGCTAAAGGTATGGGGAACAGATTTTGAGGGGGAATCCAGAACAGTAGATATGCATATAAAGACCTTGCGACATAAGATTGGAGATGCCAGTGAACATATAAAGACTGTGAGAAATGTGGGGTACTTAATAGAATGAAACAAAAAATCAATTCACGTTTATTATTCATTTCTATGGTCGTTCTTGCTTTAGCAACTGTAAGTATCACATTTGTGTATTATGGCCTTTTTCAAGAGCAGGTAAAAAAGGACTTGAGAGTAGAAGCTGAGCTTTTGAAGAATGCAGGGATAACAGAGTTTGTTAAAAATGAGGCAATGCTTAGCAATGAAGATATTAGAATTACCTGGATAAAAAGTGACGGCAGTGTCATTTATGATAATGATGCAAATGCAGAATATCTTTCCAATCATTTAAACAGACCGGAGGTTGATGCGGCTTTTAAAAGAGGAGTTGGGGAGAGTGTTCGTGAATCAGATACGATGAATATGCGTACCTTCTA
This sequence comes from Lachnospiraceae bacterium, assembly GCA_017424235.1. GTDB lineage: Bacteria > Bacillota > Clostridia > Lachnospirales > Lachnospiraceae > COE1. The sequence continues at coordinate 6,854 of JAFPAQ010000058.1, forward strand.
TTATGCTATTATCATGGATGATGGAACTGTGCTTCGAGTGGCAACGGAGGCAAGAAGCCTGTTAAATGTTTTTTTGTCGGCATCAGGTATTATTATATTTATAATTATATTAATAATCGTTTTGTGCATATTCATAAGTCATTTTCTCACTGTACAGTTGCTTGAACCGATAAAGAGACTTGCAGACAGTATTGATGATAATTCTTCAATTGTTGGATATAAGGAATTAGAACCTTTTATGAATAGAATAAGAGAGCAGCATGAGGATATACTTGCCTCAGCAAAAAGCAGGCAGGATTTTACGGCAAATGTATCTCATGAGTTAAAGACTCCACTTACTGCAATATCAGGTTATGCAGAGCTTATAGAAAACCGCATGGTAGATGAAGAGAAGGTGATTCATTTTTCTGCCGAAATAAGAAAAAATGCAGACAGGCTGGTTTCACTGATAAATGATATCATAAGATTATCTGAGCTTGACCATAAGGAAAGTACACCGGAGTTTGTTTCTTTGGATTTATACGAGATTGCAGAGGAAAGACTGGAGCTGTTACGCAGTAATGCAAGAGAAAAAAATATACAGATATCTTTAAAGGGAGAGAACTGTATGGTATTGTCTAACAAAGGTATGCTCATTGAACTTATTGATAATCTGGTCCAGAATGCCATAAGATATAATGTACAAAATGGTATGGTTGAGGTATGTGTAGACCATAACAAAAATCATGCTGTTTTGAAGGTTTCTGATTCAGGTATTGGAATACCAAAGGACGAACAAAAAAGAGTGTTTGAGAGATTTTACAGAGTAGATAAAAGTCGTTCAAGGGAAACAGGTGGAACAGGTCTTGGTTTGGCAATAGTCAAGCATATTGTCGAAATACATGATGGCAGTATTGAACTTGAAAGTGAAGTAAAAAAAGGTACATCGATAACTGTATATTTATAATAAAAAATCGGATGCCATGCATCCGATTTTTTATTATAAATATGTGGAATATCAGTTCATTGTGACTTTTGCAAGATCATTTATTTTTTGTGATACTAAACGAATTTTGTCCTTTCTGATAAAATAAACAGATATTTATGCTATAATATCATCAATAATGCGTTAAATTTAAGTTTTTGTTAAAATTATGGGATTAATAAAAAGTATGGATGAAATACTCTATATTTGATATAATAATAAAATAAGTTATAGTCAGAACTATAATGTTGAATAAAAATAGGAAAAAAGATTTTTTTGAGGTGCAGTATGATAAACAGAGAAAAATTTGCAATTCTTTTTACATATTATCTGGAACAGAGGAGACTTTCGTTGAAAGAGTTTTTAGATAGAATAAATGACACAGGTGTCAGTGTATCATATCAGCAGGCGTACAAATGGAAAAGAGGATTAACACTGCCAAATGCTTTACAATTGATTGCGATATGTACAGTATTAAAAATTGATAATGTATCGAAAATGCTATCTGATGAAGTATATTCAAAGATAACAGCTTCAGAAAAGAATATTGTTAAAATGCCAATTGCAAATGAAGTTGATGAAGATAAGATATCACACAGACAATTACCTGTTATCTTGCAGAAGGCTTCCGCAGGATATGGTCAGTATGTTGATGACGCGGATATGGAGATGGTATATGTCAAAGAGAGCGTACCTGAGAATGCAAGCTTTGGTATATATGTTTCAGGAGACAGTATGGAGCCGAGGTTTCATAATGGAGACCTTGTATGGGTAGAGAAAAGAGATGCATTAAATAGTGGAGATATTGGGGTATTTTATCTTGATGGAGATATCTTTATCAAAAAGCTTGAATATGGAAATGATGCCCCCTGCTTAAAGTCACTTAACAGGAAATACAAAAAAATTCCAATAGGTGAAAACAGTGTATTTACAGTATGGGGAAAAGTGTTGGATTATTAGTTGGTATAGAGATTAATTTTTACTTGCGCATTTCGCTCTAAGGAAATATAATAAAAAAAGGTTTTTGTAACTGTTCAGAGCTAAGTTCTTCGCAGTCACAATTTATGTATATAAAATCGAAAAATAGTGGTTGTGAATAGTTATAGTTTTTATACATTTAATTTATGATGAAAAGGAAGTAGAGATATGGGTGGATTTTTTGGCGTAGCAGCTAAGGAAGATTGTGTTTTTGATTTATTTTTTGGAATAGATTATCATTCTCATTTAGGTACCAGAAGAGGTGGTATGGCAGTTTATGGGGAGAACGGATTTGAGCGTTCAATTCATAATATTGAGAATGCACCTTTTAGAACAAAATTTGATAAGGATATGCAGGAAATGAAAGGATGGTTTGGCATTGGATGTATTTCTGATTATGAACCTCAGCCATTAATTGTACGTTCTCACCATGGTACATATGCGATTACTACTGTCAGCAAGATCAATAATACAGATGAGCTTGTTGAAAAGGTATTTGGAAAAGGCAATTCACATTTCCTTGAGATGAGTGGAGGAGATATAAACGCTACTGAACTTGTAGCTTCGCTCATCAATCAGAAGGATAATCTTATAGAGGGCATTTCCTATGCGTTGGAGGCAGTTGATGGTTCACTTTCATTATTATTGATGAATCAGAATGGAATCTATGCAGCAAGAGATAAGATGGGACGTACTCCAATCGTTATTGGAAAGAAAAATGGCTCATTCTGCGCTTCATTTGAAAATTTTGCATATAAAAATCTTGGATATTCTGATTATAAGGAATTGGGACCAGGAGAGATTGATGTTCTTACAGCAGACAATTGTGTTACTCTTGTTCATCCGGGAAAGGATATGAAAATATGTACTTTTCTTTGGGTATATTATGGATATCCTGCAAGCTCTTATGAAGGAACCAATGTTGAAGAGATGAGATACAGATGTGGCGCAAAGCTTGCCATGAGAGATAATGTAAAGCCTGATATTGTTGCAGGTGTTCCTGATTCAGGTACAGCACATGCTGTTGGATATGCTAATGAGTCAGGCGTACCTTTTTCAAGACCATTTATCAAGTATACACCAACCTGGCCAAGATCATTTATGCCAACAATACAGAGTCAGAGAAATCTTATTGCAAAGATGAAAATGCTTGCAGTTGAAGATTTGATTAAGGATAAGAGTTTATTGCTTATTGATGATTCTATTGTAAGAGGAACCCAGTTGCGCGAAACTACAGAGTTTCTCTATGAAAGTGGTGCAAAAGAGGTTCATATCAGACCGGCTTGTCCACCATTATTATATGGCTGCAAATATTTGAACTTTTCACGATCATCATCAGAGATGGAGCTTATTACCCGAAGAGTAATAGAACGTCTTGAAAATGGAAATATTACAGATGAAATATTGCAGGAGTATACAGATCCTGATTCAGTTAAGTATGAAAACATGGTTGAAGAGATTAGAAAGGAACTTCATTTCACTTCTCTTCGTTTCAACAGACTTGACGATATGCTTGATTCTATTGATATTGATAATGACAAGCTTTGTACATACTGTTGGAATGGAAAAGAA
>JAFPAQ010000005.1 GCA_017424235.1 Lachnospiraceae bacterium
CACAACAGTGCAAAGGTTAATTGTTCAACGTATCTGCAATCTCAGAAAAGTTGATAAGTAAATCCTCATAGATATTTACCTTGATAACAGATTCAAAGGAGTATTGAATGTTAAGCTTATTTCCCTCGAAATAATTGACAATCACAGTCTTGCGGCGAGGATCCACGATCCAATACTCACGTACTCCAGCATTTTTGTAGTAGTATAGCTTGCGGATATAGTCATCAGATGGATTACTTGGAGAGATAATTTCAATGATGAAATCAGGAGCACCATTACATTTCTTTCCATCGAGTTTATCCTTGTCACAGATAATCATAAGATCGGGTTGTACAATGGTAAGAGGCTGGTCACTGAGTTTTACATCAAACGGAGCATGAAATACTCTGCATGAGCCTTTTTTTCCTTTGATGTAGGTATTGAGGATGGTTGACAGTTCCATTGATATTGTTTGGTGTTCCTGCGACGGACTAGCCATGTCATAGACAATACCATCGAAAACTTCAACTCTTCTGTCTTCCGGAAGAGCTTCATACTGCTCAAAAGTGATTAATTGCATTTGCGGTTGTGATGCAGGCATAGAGTTCACTTCCTTTCATGGTTATTATATGCGGCTACACACATTGCATTTATTTGCTGATACTTGCTGTCAATTTTGTTTGGTTCAACGCTGTAGCGCTTTGATATATCTATGGTGAATCTCGTTTGCTTTTTTGACGATATTATATCATAGAATTTGAAAAGCTACAATAGTTTGACTGGAAGGGTCAACATCTGTCCCTATTGCGAACGGAAACCATTTTTTATTTCATCATGTGCAAGTATTGTTGACAACGTATCACCAAGTTGTGTGAATACAGTAGCAAGAACGGCAACCTCCTCTTTGGTGCAGGATTGAGAAATAAGGCAGGCCAAGGAAGATATATAAGTAACAAGTTCACATGAATTCATAAATATCACCAGTTATATATAAAGTAATAGTATAAAATATAGTATGTGCTTAGTGTGTGAAAGGTGATATAATTATTCACAGTTACGTGAAAATGTGACACATGTATTCTTGGTGACAAAGGAGTAACAACAATATGAAAAAGCAGAAAATAGTCCTTATAGGACCGGTTTATCCGTATAAAGGAGGCATATCGCATTACACCGGGCAGATGTGCCGCGAATTGTCAAAGACAAATGATGTAGAAATGATATCCTACAAAATGCAGTATCCAAAGTTTTTATTTCACAAAGAGCAAAGGGACTATGAGAACGACAGCTTTAAGGTAGATAAGACAAAATATCTGATAAACACTGCCAATCCATTTAATATAATAAAAACAGCAGGATATATCAAAAAGCTCAAACCGGATAAGGTAATAGTACAGTGGTGGCATCCCTATTTTGCTCCATGCTATATATTGCTTAGATGGTTTATGGGTAGACAAAAGCTTATATATGTGTGCCATAATGTGTTTCCTCATGAGAGATTTCCAATGGATAAAAAACTGACACAGTTGACACTTAAAGGAGGAAAACATTACATACTGCATGCAAAAGAAGAAGCAAAAGAACTTTTAAAAATTAAGAAGGATGCCAGATACACAATAACACCGCATCCAACTTACAACATGTTTCGTTTTGAAGGAATGTCAAAGCAGGAAGCAAGAAAAAAAATCGGTATTTCTGAGGATGAAAAATTGCTGCTTTTCTTTGGTTTTGTGAGACCATATAAGGGACTAAAGCACCTGTTAAATGCGATACCTGTAATAAATAAAAAGCTGGAAAAGGTAAAACTTCTTGTGGTAGGTGATTTTGACAATGACAGGCAGACCTATAGTGAAATCATAGAAAGACTTGGAATATCATCAAATGTAATAATAAAGGATGGATATACCCCGGACAGAGAGGTTGAGAAATACTTTGCCGCATGTGATCTGGTCGTACTGCCATATGAGTCTGCAACACAGAGTGGAATCGTCCAGATAGCATATGGATTTGAAAAACCGGTGGTAGTCACTGAGGTGGGAGGACTTCCTGACGTGGTGACAGACCAAAAGACAGGCTATGTAGTGCCACCAATGCAGCCACAGGCTCTTGCAGATGCAATAGTGCGATACTATGATGAAAATAAAGAAGATTTCATGATAAAAAATATAAAAGAAGAAGCCTACAGATTTTCATGGGAGCGAATGGCTGAGATAGTTGAAAATATATAGATATTTTGAATAAATAACTTGTATTGTTTGAAAAATAAATAGAATTGTGTTAAAATATAAAATAAAATGTATTCAAGGGGGATAAAAATGAAAAAAAGATTAACATTACTTTTAATGACAATAGTAGTTGTAATGACGCTTGCAGCATGTGGAAGTCAGGATGAGGATTATGTTGAGGGGTATAAATTAAGTGAGATACCACTTCCGCAGGTTAGCAAGACAGAATGGATGTATCAGGATTCCTATGATGTTGCTCAGGCATTTATGGATTATATGGGCTATTATGCAGAAGATGTCTATGAGATGAACGAGTACCCAATAGTTAAATGGGGAAAAGTATCACAGATGTATGTTGAGTGCGTAACAGACTTTGATATTTACTGGTTAGAGCTTGGTGTAAAACATGAAAAAGATGCAGATGGTGAGCTTGTAGATGGTTATTATCTGATTCGTTATTATGTAGAAGAGTCTGAATATGATGGAGAAATCATGGATGACGAAGAAGATACAGACTATGATACAGAAGAATATGAAGACTATGATACAGAAGAATATGAATCTGACATAGATGAAGAAGATACAGACTATGAAGAAATTACAGGCGATGGTACTACTGAGACTTTGTATGAAGATACAGAATCGGATACATCCGAGATATCTACAGACGATGCAGAAGCTTTAGATGCAGAAGCTTTAGATGCAGATGCGGATGTTGCAGAAAATGATATTTCTGATGAAATACAGGAGTTCATAGATGGCGATGCAGAGATTATTGTAAATAGTTTTATTGATTGGGTGGGACTACAGTTTATAGAGAAAGGAAGCCCTCAAATAGACGGACTTAATGATGACATGGCCATTTCAATGGCAGCCTTTGCTGCATATGATGGAGGTTATTATAGTGAAAACGAAGATTTTGATATAATAATTTCCAAGGAAGATCTGGACAAAGCCGGTATAGAGTTATTTGATAAAACCTGTGACATAGGAAGCTTTTCAGGGAATGAATATGTGACTAAAACAGATGATGGACAATTAAAGCTGGCAATAGGAGATTGGGGAACATTGTATCCTGATTATACTATTCAGAATGTAACAGGCGATAATAATAAGTTTGAGGTAGAAGTAAGTTATTTCACTGTTGATGTTGAGGCTGGAGAAAACAGTGCGACAAAATACACAGCATATTATACATTTGAACCATCAAACCAGTCAGAGTATGGATATGCAATTACAAATATGAGAGCAAGTGCAAATTAGTTTATGCAGAATATACTGCCGGGGATTTCGACCTTTTGTCGATCCCCGGTATTTTTGCGAAAGTTCTCTGCCTTCTCTTTTGCGTTGTATTAACTCCCTGTTTCGTGTATATTATTATTATGGATAAAAGCAATAGAGCTTGGAGGTATCGACATGGCAAGGACAGTGGCAATCGGATTACAGAGCTTTGAAGAAATAAGAGAAAACAACTATTTTTATATAGATAAGACAAATATTATCAAGGAATGGTGGGAAAGTGGAGATGCTGTGACGCTCATTACCCGTCCACGCCGTTTTGGTAAGACACTGAACATGAGTATGCTGGAGTGCTTTTTCTCAAATCAATATGCGAATCGGGCAGATCTGTTTGAGGGACTTTCCATATGGGAGGAAGAGAAGTACAAACAGCTGCAAGGTACGTATCCGGTC
>JAFPAQ010000006.1 GCA_017424235.1 Lachnospiraceae bacterium
ATCTTCTCTTCTTTCCCCGGCATGAAGCTGATTCCCGCGCTTCTCATCACCCTCTCCATGGCAGCGCTGCTGGTGGTTTTCCTGAATACCCGTCTGGGTCTTTCCATCCGCGCCACCGGTGACAATCCCGATATGGTCCGCGCCTCCTCCATCAACACCGGCCTGACCATCACCATCGGCCTTGCGGTTTCCAATTCCATCACCGCCCTGTCCGGCGCGGTTCTGGCTCAGTACCAGAAAACGGCCGACATCAACCTCGGCACCGGCATGGTCATCATCGGCCTTGCGTCCCTGATTTCCTTACTCTGTTAACATTTATTAAGCCTATTCCCATATATACCCCCATGATCAGAAAAGCCAGTGCTTCTAATAATATAGAAGTCTGTCTGCCTATTATTCCTAAAATCAAATAAACCGGAGTCATAATACATGAAATAATCATAAAAAACTTTAACATAGACAGATATCTATTCTGCATTTCATACAATGACTGTTTATCTGTATATATTATCTTTTCTTCCTCTGACATGTCATCCCTATAAGCTTTTTTGAAATAATGCCAGCCATTAAAGGTTGAATTAATATATTCCCATTCCTGTTCACTAAACATCTCCAAATATCTGTCTTTATCCTTAAGCTTCGGAGAATAATCTATCTGATAAATGTATTTTTCTTTATCGTTTTTAATAAATACAGAATGAAAACAACCACCCTTTTCAAGCTGCCAGCCCTGTTCTGACATTCTATTTAAATCGTCTATTTCTCGCTCATATTCCCAAGATTCATATATCTTGTGACTTACTTTTCTATTTTTACTCATATCAATATACCTTCTTTCCATAAACAATAACTTTATCTTCCATCAATAACGCTGTTTGCAGCACCAAGAAGCTTTTCTATTCGTTCGATTTCTGTCATAAGCACTTCTTTCCCTGCTTCTGTTATACGATATAACCGTTTTCTGTTATCATTTGAATCTGGATTCTGTGTTTCAACAATCCAACCTTTTTTCAACATATTTCCTGTTGCTCCATACATAGTGCCTGAACCAATCTTAACCACACCTCCAAAAAGTTCAGCTGTATCCTGCATAATACCATAACCATGCTTTGGACCACTATATAAACATAGTAAAATGTAAAAATAACTTTCAGTAAGAGGTTCTCTTTTTTCAGCCATTATTTTTTCCTCCTGTTCTTACCAATGTACTATTTAATCTCACAATCTATATCGTGTCACGTTATGTCGTGTAGCGATATATCGTTTTCAAATGTATCGTATCACGACATATTATCTTTGTCAACACTTTTTTCAAAAAATATTAAAAAATAACAAAAAATAACTTATCCTCACGCTTCTGTTTGCTCTATTACAGTAAAATGCGCTCTCAGAATCTATTGTATATGTATTCTTAGCTACTGTTCATTACATTTTTTACACTTCGAGATCAAAAGATACGAGATAATGTAGTGTATTTCATTACATTGATTACATTGTAATTGCGTATAATAGATATTATACGCAATCAAAAATATTGAATTTTAGCCATTTTGTGCTATAATCAATAAATAATAATTGATTTGTAAACATTATAATCAGATTTTAATTTCTATAATTAAAAACAAGGAGAGGTAGTTATGCCTAACAAAAAGACAGTTGCATTAACTCGTGAACAATACGAAAACATAATTGAAGCCATGAGAACAGGCTCATATTTTTTCAGACCAAACGAACAGATAATGACATGTCTTATTCTCGAAGCAAATCTGGGACTGAGAATTGAAGACATATTAAATCTAAGATTAAGCTCGATTATAAAAGATGGTGATAGATACCGATTAGATATAATAGAGAAAAAAACGCAGAAAAAAAGGACCTTTACAGTCCCTTATGAAATATTTGAATTTATATCTGCTTATTGTACAAAAAACGATATTGCTCCTACCGATCTGATATTTAAGACCAAAGAAAGAAATGTACAAACTTATCTTCAAAAAGTTGCATACTATCTTGGCTATGAAAATATAGGAACACATTCCTTCAGAAAATTTTTTGCAACAGAAATATACATAAATAACGGATACAACATAGTACTTGTCCAACAGCTTTTACAGCACAGCTCAACATCAATAACCCAAAGGTACATAGGAATAGGTTCTGAGCAGCTCGAAGAAGCCCTCAGAACCCATATATGTTTGCCAAAGCAATAAGTAAAAATGACTTTGTTCAATCACAAAAAATGCATATTATGCACTAACTTCTGGTACTATAAGGCTTGTTCATGAAGTATTACAACTACTTGAGGCAATAACAGGAGATCAAAGATTTAAAAAGGCTACATCAAACTGATTAAAATTGATATAGCCTTTTAAACATTTATAAAAATAATTCTTTATATATTAATTCCTATAAAATGTTACTTATGGCATACTTATAGTTCAATAATTTTAGTCGCTATCTTTTCACAAAATCTTACATCATGCTCTACAAAGATTAAGGTTGGATGATACTTAAGCAACAGCTTTTCAATCTGTATTCTTGAAAATACATCAATATAATTAAGTGGTTCGTCCCATATATACAAATGTGCCGGTGTAAGCAAGCTGGTAGCTAATAATATTTTCTTTTTCTGTCCTTCAGAATACTCCTCCATATTCTTCATAAACTGAACACGTTCAAAATCAAGCTGTCTGAGAATTGCACAAAAGAGACTTTTATCCAAATTATGTTCCTTACAATAGCCTGTTATATCACCTTTTAACCAGGTTGCATCCTGTCCTACATAAGAAATCACAAGTCCTGAAGCAATCTCACATTCGCCCTGTTCAGAAACAATATCATCAATATTATTAAGACCATTCTTGCTTAAGAGCATTTTTATCAAGGTTGATTTTCCACAGCCATTCTTGCCTGACAGTGCAATCCTATCTCCCTTTTTTACAGAAAAAGTCAGGTTTTCAAATACAGGATTTTCTGCTGACTTATACTTTAGACTATAATCCCTTATATTTACAAGTGTTTCTTTATAATGAGAAAGTTGAAAAAGCTTTAAATCAATCGTTGCTTCAATATCCTGTAAAAGACCTTCTTTTTCTTCTATCTCATGTTCAATTCTGTTTTCCATCTGCTTAACCCGACTTTGCATCTTTTTTGTTTTTGCTCCAATATAGGCTCTTGTACTTATACACCTGTCATGCTCTTGTATAGGATTAAATCCGATTTTTGTACGTTCATTTTGTTCTGCCCACTGAGATGTACGAGCTGCTGCTTTACGCAATTTACTAATTTCTTTTAAATGCTTCTCATTTTCTGATAAGGCAAATTGATCCTTGCGTTGTTTATTTTCCCACCATACACTAAAATTTCCATTCTGCACTTCTATGCTATTACGATTCAGCACTAAGCAGTGATCGATACAGGCATCAAGCAAATCCCTGTCATGCGATACAAGAATAAAGCCCTTTTTTGAAGCCAAATATTTTTTCACTATTTCTCTCGCTTCTTTATCCAAATGATTTGTCGGTTCATCAATCAACAGGAAATCATTATCTCCTGAAAAGAGAATTGCCAGCAACACTTTTGTTCTTTCACCATGACTAAGAGTCTTATAAGGTCTGTACAATATTTCTGCTGATTCTTCCAGCTTACCCAGCTCACATATTACACGCCACTGTTCACAATCCACTTTAAGTTCATCCATAAATTCAGTTATTGGTAATTGCATCTGGTGTTCATTAACCAAATACGGAAAATAATCAAAATGAGTATTTGTGTCTATTGAACCCCTATAAGCATATTTACCTAATAGCAAATTCAAAAATGTAGTTTTACCCTTCCCATTTCTTCCGATAAACCCTAATTTCCAATCTGTATCAATAGAAAATGATACATTTTCAAAAATATTATCAAAACTACCGTCATAATAGAAGGTAAGATTATTTACGCTGATTTGTGCCATATACATTCCTCCAATCTTTTTGCAAAACCCTTGTTGCCAAAGGTTTCTGTAGAAATCATGTCTTTATCCAAATCAAAGCACACAAATATAATTTGCTTCTTTGTACAATAATCTCTCATTTCAAAAAATCACAGCATGATACTATTGGAAAAATAATATATAAAAATCTATAATAACTATTTTTGCACACAAAAAGAGAGGTTATGAAGACATAATCTACCTTTGGCAACATGACTAAAAGCATGCACACTATTGTACATACTACAATAATTTCATGTAATCAAAAGTAAATTATCTCTTCATCCTCTCACCTCTCTCATAAATATAACGAAATATTAGCACTTATGAATTAATATGTCAATAAAAATATTTCGTAATTTATATGCAATATTTTGCAGCTATTTTTTCAGCAATCAATATTCCATCCATGGCAGCAGAAGTTATTCCTCCGGCATAACCAGCTCCTTCTCCGCAAGGATATAAACCTATCGCATTATCACTCTGCAGGTTTTCATTTCTGTGTATCCTTACTGGAGAAGATGTTCTGCTTTCAATACCTGACAGTATTGCATCATCTGCTGAAAAACCCTTTATAACCTTATCAAATTGTTTCATTCCTTCAATAAATGCAGTTTCACACTCATCAGGAAGCAGCCCTCTCAAATTAGAGTATGAATACTCACCCTTTATACAGGGCTTATTAAAATTATCAGACTCTTCGCTTTTTCTATTCTCAACAAAGTCAACAAAATACTGTACAGGCACTTTTCCCTGACCAATTTCATATGCTTTCTGCTCAAGTTTTCTCTGAAATTCTACTCCGGCTAATGGTCCATCACCTTCAAAATCATCAGGAGTAACCTGTACAATTATTGCACTGTTTGCATTATGGCCTGCTCTATCCGAATAACTCATTCCATTTACGACAAGTCTCTTTTCTTCACTCGAAGCATTTACAACATATCCACCGGGACACATACAAAATGAATAAACACCTCTGTTTACGCTTGTTTGCGCCGTAACCTTATATGGAGCAGCAGGAAGATCATTACCATGCAGTTTTCCATAATTAACCTCATTAATAATATGCTGTGGATGTTCTACTCTCATTCCAACAGCAAAAGACTTTGCTTCCATTGGTATTCCTGCTTTATGTAAATATTCAAAGGTATCTCTTGCACTATGACCGATTGCCAAAACAACATTAGAAGCACTGATATATTCAGAGTCATTTACCATTACACCTTTTACTTTTCCATCTTTTATATCAATGGAAGTTACTTTTGCCCCAAACCTGACATTACCGTCATTTTTAATAATTTCATTTCGCATATTTGAAACAACTTTTTTCAGGACATCAGTTCCAATGTGTGGTTTACATTCATACATTATCTCCTTTGGAGCACCACATTCTACAAATATCCTAAGCACTTCTTTATTTCTGCCAAATTTGTCCTTTACCAGAGTATTCAGCTTTCCATCAGAAAATGTACCGGCACCACCTTCACCAAACTGAACATTAGACTGAGTATTCAAAATACCTGTTTTCCAAAATTGCTCTACATCCTTTGTTCTGGTATCTACGTCATACCCTCTTTCAAGTATAACAGGTTTATACCCATACTTTGCAAGCATATAACCACAAAATAGTCCTGCCGGTCCCATTCCGATTATAACCGGCCTGTCCGGTAATTTTTCACTTCCCATCTCTGGAAAAATATATTTTTTTATACTTGCTAAAGTTACATTATTATTCCTGCACTTGTTTACAGTTTTCTGCTCATTCTTTTCATTTTTCAGTTTTACGCCTATATTATATACATTAAATAATACAGGTTTCTTTCTGGCATCAATGGAATGTTTCAGAATTTCAACGGCATCAATATCTGACCTGTTTATCCCCAATATTTTAGATGCCTTCTTACATAGAGCTTCAATATCATCAACTACATTTCCACTTTTTTTAACTCTTTCAAAATCTATTTCTACTTTTAACTGGTTAATGGTTATCATCAATTACCTCCATCTGCTTGCCGCCATGCCGGCAATAACTCCCGTTGTCCATGCCCATTGCAGATTATATCCTCCACACAAGCCATCGCAATCCAAAAGTTCACCGACAATATAAACATTTTTACATTTCAAAGACTCAAAGTCGTCAGAAACTTCATCTAAAGGCACTCCACCACTGCATACCTGTGCATTGTCAAAAGAATTGGTATTAACCACTGACACCTCCCAATTCTTTATCATATTAGTACATCCGGATAATATATCCTCACTAATATTTTTTATCTTTTCTCTTAATGAAATACCATTTGCCACACATATCATTTCTGCTACTTTTCTATGTACAACGCCCGCCAAAGCATCTGCTAAAGTCTTATACTCAAATTTTTTCAGATATTTGGATATGTCATTTTGTGACATATCTGTCATAAAGTCAATGTATACTTTACACCTCTTGCCCTCATATAAAGCCCTTGCTGCTATTCTGCTAAATTGAAAAACAGGTATTCCTGATATTCCATAATCTGTTAATTGCAGCTCACCTTCCTCACAGGCACACTGCTTATCTTCAACAAACAATCTTATTGAAGCCTGTGCACGTACACCGGCAACAATTTTAAATACATCTATATTGTTCGCATTATCATAAACACACTTTAACTGTACTAATGCAGGTAATGGCAGAATAATATCATGCCCCAAGCTTCTGGCAAGCTTATATCCACTTCCATCCGAGCCTGAAGACGGAAGAGCTTTTCCTCCTGTTGCAAGAATCAGACTGTCATATTCCATCTGTCCCCTCTCTTCTCCTATTATTTTATTATTCTGCTTACCTTTTTTACCTTTATTATTTTTATCATCAACTTCTTTATCAGCCCTGATATATTTTATATATTCAATATATCTTTTGTGTTCTGTAACATTTATAGACTTCACTTCACAATCGGTTGCTATTTTTATCCCAAGCTTCAGACATTCGTCGCGCAAAACTTCCAAAACTGCTGATGCCTGTTCAGAGGCAGGATAAACGCCTCCTTCTCTTTTTTCCCTGCACCTAAGCCCCATATCTTCAAACAATTTTAAAGTGTCCTTTGCATTAAACCTGCTAATTGAACTAATAATCTTTGCAAGTGATTTTTCGTTACTACTATAATATTTTCCATTCATATCACTTAGATTAGTAATGTTACATTTTCCATTTCCGGTCACTAATATTTTTTTACCAACGCTATCCTTATGTTCAAGGATACAAACCTCAGCCCCACGTCTTGCAGCCATTATACCCGCTATCAGACCACTTGCGCCTCCACCTGCTATTACTATCTTTTTCATAATGATTAACCATTTCTTTCTCAAATATATTAACTGCTATATGACTCTAAAAAGTGATATACCTGAATCTCTGTTTCCAAATATTTTCCTTTCAGGACCTCTCTTTGTATATCAAATGGCAAGTCCTTAAGCTTTAATTCGGACTCATAAAATATTGTTGATTTGTCCGATTTATATATACAAACTTTTCCGTCTTTTTCAAGCAAATAATATCCTTTATTCTTGCCTTCTTTATCTTTTGAAGTCGAATCATAAATTCTTAGTATTTTTATTTTTTCTGCTGAAAAAAGTTCTAAATGAACAGCTTCATATTCGTTATTTTCGCCTTTAAATTCATTTGAAGTATCAATAATTTTCTGCAGACCTTCTCTATCAATTCCATAAAATCTGGAAGGTAATTTTTTCTCTGTCAATGTCATACTACCGTCTTTTTTATCAATATCTTCAAAAATGCACAAGGTCTCTGCATTAATAACTATATTTTCATTCACAACCTCTGAAAGAGTATCATCTTTATTTATATTACCCTCAAGATATATCCTGTTATCTGATTCATTTTTTTCCTGTACATTATTTTTACCGATTTTCATTATATCATTATTTTCGCCATCAATACAATAATCATTATTCTCTATTGAACTTAGCAATTCACATCTTTTCCATATAAAAAACAACACAAGCAAAATCACTAAAGCGCAAATAAAAAATAAGCTATACATATGTCTTCTTTTCATACTCAGCCTCCATTTAACAAAACAGAAAAACAAGTGCTTAGAAATATCTTAAGAATAGTATCAGCTTATTTTTATTTCATTATTCTACATTAATTTAAATTTCTTTACCAGTAAAAACAAAGCCTGTCCACCAGGTAAATCATTAAAGTCATCTTCACTTACTCCTCTTAACAATATTATTGCAACTGCATATACAATAATACCAATCAGAGTACAAATAATCACTGTCAAAATATTACCAACTAATTTATTTATCAGAAGGCTTATTACTCCGATCACAACGCCCATTATAACAGAAGCTATCAGTGGAACAACAAATGTCCTAATATAATCAACTCTGTAATTCAGAAACCTTTTTATATAAAAATAATTAGAAGCACATACAATTACTGCAAATATAATATTCGCAAATATAACGGCATTTATTCCGATTCCTAATTGTAACATTCCATATAATAAGGCAATATGTATAACAAGAGCAATTACTGCATTTTTAACTGCAAACATCATTTTATCAATTCCGTGTAATACACCTGTGGTTATTGTCGCAATACTATAAAATACTGCCAGAATTGCTCCTACATGCAAAAGATTAACTGCTAAATTAATTTCTCCTTTAAACATCATGGAAATAACAGGTCTGGCAAGCACTGCCAACCCGATAACGCCCGGAATCACAACAAGCATTGCATACCTTATGGATTTGCTTATTACTTCCTTAGCTTGTCTGTACTCCTGCTTTGCTGTTAATCTTGTAAGTGTTGGCACTAATGATGAACATATTGCATTTGCAAGTATAACAGGAATATATACGAGTATTTTGTATTTACCGGCATATACTCCCCAATTATATGCCTTTATATCACCAAGTCCTTTTTTAATCATCACATTATTGTATATTATTATATCAATAACATTGCTGATATTAAAAACTAATGTACTTAATACAAAAGGTATAACCGTAATAAACAGTATCCTAAATACATCTGAATATGCATCAACATTCTCTGAATTTATTCTATGTGGTGCGGTCACATTGACTTTCTTATATAATATATAAACTACAATAAGAAATACAAGTCCAATAACCGAGCCTGCAACGGGACCAATGGAAGCACCCGCTGCACCAAATGATGGGGCAAAATCTTCATTGTGCATAAGTCTGCCCACTTTCTCACCATAATCAAATAATAAATCAGCTCCTATCAGGGTACCAACAAGAACAAACAATTGCTCTATTATTTGAGAAACAGCTGTAGGTATCATAGTACCCATACCCTGAAAGTATCCTCTGAATACACTCATAATAGAGACAACAAAAATTGCCGGTCCTAATACTTTTAATGCAAATGCGCTCATGGGCTCAAGCATCAATTCAGCCGCTATGAAATCTCCCAAAAATTCACATACGATTACTAAAATTGCTCCTACTATTGCAGCCATTATCAATGCACACTGAAATACTCTTTCAGCACTCTTGAATTGTTTCTTGCTGATCTTTGCAGATACTATCTTGGAAATAGCAACCGGCATACTATAACAGGAAATAATAAGCATTATTGCATACACTTCATAAGCAACAGAATAGTAACCATTACCCTTATCACCTATAATATGTTCCATAGGAAATCTTCTGATGAGCCCTATAAATCTCGAAAGAATACCAGCCATAGCCAATATACCAGCCTGAACAACATAATTGGATTTCTTATTCATTACAAAGCCTCCATATAAATACATTTTTTATAATCCAATATTAATCATTTCTAGTTATACCAACTTTAGCAAGTATGTTTTCCTGCTTACTTTCCATTACCTTTGCTTCTTCAGGCTCCATATGATCATATCCCAGTAAATGAAGCATACTGTGCGCAATAAGAAAGGCATACTCTCTTTTAGGTGAATGTCCAAATTCTTCAGCCTGTTCATATACTTTATCTATTGAGATAACTATATCCCCAAGGCACAATTCTCCTGATTCAGGATCAAAATAATCCTCTATCATTTCTTCTATACCTTCAAAATCAGCTGGTTCTGAATAATCAACATTAGGAAATGATAGTACATCTGTTGGTCTGTCAATATTCCTAAACTCTTTATTCATCAAATGTATGCCGTCATTGTCAGTAAGTGTCACATCTACAATAACCTCATAGGGACAGTTTTCTGAATCCAAGGCCTCTTCAATAACTATTTTTGCAACTTCCTCAATATCAAATGGAAGTTCCTTATCTGTTTCATTCTCGACGTAAAAAGTCATAATATGTTTTTTCTCCTGTATATATTTTATTTATTTTAATTAAATCAGCAAATGATATTTCACTTTTATTTAATACTCCACTATCAATTTTTCTCTTTATTATTGCTGTTGCCAATTTTGAAAAATCGATATTTTCCGTTTTGTTCTCATTATTTTCCTTATCTTTGTTTATAAGGTAAGCAATTGATGAAACAACGCTATCAGCAAGATATACAACCACCGACTCTTTCATTCGTAATGGCTGTGACTTATAATTTATCTCCTGCAACAATTTAACTGATTTTTGTGGAAACTTATATTGTTTACACATTTCCTCGAGGGATTTATTCTGCTGTTTGCATTCCTCAACGATTATTTTATGATAATAAC
>JAFPAQ010000059.1 GCA_017424235.1 Lachnospiraceae bacterium
CAATTTTATCTTTTCCGCCTTCAGCCCACTCCTGCTTAATATCGCAAAGTGCAACTTCATATCCATCAACCATTGCAAATGCTTTTGCAATGCCCTGTCCCATTGTTCCTGCTCCGATAACTCCTACTTTCATTTGAGTACGTCCTTTCTATCTTTCTTTTTATAAAATATTATATATTAAGTCATGTAGGAGATAATTTCTTATCTCCTACCGACATGCAAATCACGGGTAAAAACTAATACATATACTGTATAATTTAAACGTAATTAACAATTCTTGAATGGCTCTTTAACCTTTTCTTTATTCTTATCAAGGAAAAATGCCATACCATATTTCTGATCTTCTGTTTCAAAGCAATCACCGAAAAGTTTCTCTTCAATTACGATTGCCTGATCCATATCTACATCAAGACCTTCATTAATAGCCTTCTTGCAGTTACGAACAGCGATTGGTGCATTCTTTGCGATACCAGCTGCCATTTTCTCTGCCTGAGCCATTAATTCCTCCTGTGTGTAAACAGCATTTACAAGACCGATTCTTAAAGCTTCATCAGCTTTAATATTTCTAGCTGTGTAAATCATCTGTTTAGCCATTCCAGCTCCAACAAGACGGGCAAGTCTCTGTGTTCCACCAAATCCAGGGGTAATGCCAAGACCAACTTCCGGCTGACCAAATACAGCATTATCAGAACAGATTCTGATATCACAGCTCATAGAAATCTCACATCCGCCACCAAGTGCAAAACCATTTACTGCAGCGATAACCGGAATAGGGAATGTTTCAAGCTTTCTGAATACATCATTTCCCTTCTTTCCAAAAGCTTCTCCTTCAGCCTTTGTAAGTGTGCTCATCTCTCCTATATCTGCACCAGCCACAAATGATTTCTGTCCGGCACCTGTAAGGATAAGACATCTTACTGTATCAAGATCTACAGCATCAAGTGTTGCGTTAAGTTCATCTAAAACCTGTGAATTAAGAGCATTTAATGCCTTTTCACGATTGATTGTAATTTTAGCTACTGCGCCATTTACTTCGTATAAAATGTATTCCATAATGTTCTCCTTATGCCTCATACTTCTTTACAACTGTAGAGCAGCCCATTCCGCCACCGATGCAAAGTGTAGCAAGACCTGTCTTGGCATCTTTAGCTTCCATCTCATGAAGAAGAGTAACAAGGATACGGCATCCAGATGCTCCAACAGGATGTCCAAGTGCTATAGCACCACCGTTTGGATTTAACTGCTTATCAACATCGATACCAAGGTCACGACCTACAGCGATTGACTGTGCAGCAAATGCCTCATTTGCTTCAATGATATCAAAATCTTCAATCTTCATTCCAAGCTTATCCATAACTTTCTTTGTAGATGCTACAGGTCCAATACCCATTACTTCCGGTCTTACACCTGCAAGTGCACCACCGCACCACTCAGCCATAGGAGTAACTCCTAATTCTTTAGCTTTCTCTTCACTCATAACTACGATTGCAGCAGCACCATCATTGATTCCTGATGCATTACCAGCAGTAACATATTTATCTTTGTTGATTGGACGAAGCTTCTGTAATCCTTCGATTGTTGATCCGGCACGTGGTCCTTCATCAACCTTGAACTCTACCATTTCTTTCTTTTTCTTAACCATTACAGGAACGATTTCTTTATCGAATGCACCATTCTTCTGAGCAGCTTCAGCTTTCTGCTGGCTCTTTAATGCAAACTCATCCAACTCTTCACGTGTGATTCCCCACTCATCACAGATATTATCTGCTGTCTGAATCATATGATAGTTGTTGAAAGCATCCCATAATGCATCATTTACCATTGTATCAACTAATGTACCATTATTCATTCTATATCCGAAACGTGCCTGAGGAAGTGCAAATGGTGCCATTGACATATTTTCCATACCACCTGCAACTACGATATCAGCATCACCAGCTAAAATCATCTGAGCAGCCATATTTACGCAGTTAAGACCTGAACCACATACTACGTTAACTGTAACTGCTGGAGTTTCGATAGGAAGTCCCGCTTTAATTGTTGACTGACGTGCAACGTTCTGTCCCTGACCTGCCTGGATTACACAACCCATATATACATGGTCAACCTGTTCCGGAGCAACACCTGCTCTGTTTAATGCTTCCTTAATAACGATTGCTCCAAGCTCTGCTGCTGGAGTTGTACTGAGTGAGCCACCCATAGTACCGATTGCTGTACGACATGCACCTGCTAAAACGATTTTCTTTGCCATTTCATTTCCTCCATTTTTTTCTTAAAAAATTTAGTAAATATAAAATTTCATAATTGTTATTTTTCTGACAATCATTGCGTTAATTTTACCACATTGTTAAAAAAAAAGCAATCTATTTATATCAGATACTTATGCTTTTCTTATAAAGCATAAAATGAGACATCAGTAAAATTTTTTTACTAATGCCTCACAAAAAATGTCCTATTTAGTTTTCCGGTTCAATCAGACCATATGTATTGCCTTTACGCTTATATACTACATTAACTTCATCTGTTTCTGCATTGCAGAATACAAAGAAATCATGTCCAAGTAATTCCATCTGAATACATGCATCTTCTGCATACATCGGCTTAATATCAAATTTCTTTGAACGAACAATTTTGACTTCATCATCTTCTTCATCAAAACTATCTTCAATAAAATCTGTTCTAAGGCTTGCAGCTCCTGCCTGCTGCTCTGCTCTGAATTTATTTCTATATTTTTTAAGTTGTCTCTCTATTACCTCAGATGCAAGATCAATTGAAGCATACATATCATTGCTTACCTGTTCTGTACGAATAATATTTCCTTTTACAGGAATGGTGACCTCAATCTTTTGTCTTTCCTTTTCTACGCTTAAGGTTGCATGTACCTCCGTTTCTGGTGTGAAATACTTTTCAAGCTTACTGATTTTGTCCTCTACTGCTGCTTTTAATCCTGGGGTTACGTCGATATTCTTTCCGCTGATAATAAATTTCATTATGTCCACATCCCTTCGCACTTAATCAATTATAGTCATATAAATGACATAAGATTGAATATTGTTAAGTTCAATCTTTAATTGTATTTAGATTATATCACATAGATTATTTTTTTCAATATATTTTACAATTTATTAAGGAGTTTTTATAATTTATTTTGCACATTTAAATAATTTTCGACATTATTTGTTTGCAAATTCTTGATTAATTCACACTACACTATCGCAATTTCCTATAACGAAAAAAAGAAAGGCAACAGCTCTACCGTTACCTTTCTTATATTCTTAGAAAATTCTTCTTACCGAAAGAACCTTTCTATATGACGCATTAGAAACAATTATTCCTGTTTTACTTGTACTTGCATGAACAATCTGTCCATTGCCGGCATATAACCCAACATGTCCCGAATAACAAACTATATCTCCGGGCTGAGCATTCTCAAGTCCACCTACATCTGTTCCTTTGCTTCTCAATGCAGAAGATGAATGCGGAAGACTTACACCAAAGTTATTATATACACTCATAACAAATCCGGAACAATCAGTACCATTAGTAAGACTTGAACCTCCATAAACATATGGATTACCTACAAACTGAGTTGCATAATCTATTACTGCCTTACCCATATCACTTCCTTCTGAAACAGTAACTGGTTTTGATTCATTTACTACCGTCTCACTGGCACTGTTATCTGTTGGAGCAATATCTTGATTTTCATTTTTATCCTGCTCTGCTTTCTCTTTTTCCTGTTTTTCTTTATCTGCCTTTCTCTTTTCTTCAGCAGCCTTAGCTGCGGCTCTTGCTTCTTCTCTTGCCTTAGCTTCTTTTGCTAATCTTTCTTCTTCCTCTTCCTTTGACTCCGCATGAACAAAATCAGTTCTGAGATTAACAAATTCTCTTGATACATAACCGTCACCTTCTTCAATGGCAACTTTTACCCATCCTTCAAGTTCCTCAACAACTACCAATTCTTCTTCAATTGGAACAAGTCCAAGAACAGACGATTCTGTACTTGCTTCTTCTCTAACTTTAAGTGTAGTAGTATTTACAATAGCATATGTTGTACCAACTTCTTTGGCAAGCTTCTCAGCATCTTCGCCAACTACACAATATTCACCTTTAACATATCCTGTACAATTACCGGATTTGATTTTATACCAGCCATCTTTTTCTTCAATAAACTCACCGACAGACTTGTCATAAAGTTTACCTACTACTTCGCCCTCCTCACTTGGAAGACTTCTTACATTTACATAATTATTGACCTTTGCTATAACCAGGCCGGAAAAATCCTGTTCATCTTCTTTTTCTTTTTCAGCTTCAGACTTTTTACTGTCTTTTTTATCCACATCTTTTACAATATCATATGTAACAGTTGCATCAAAACCTACACCAAAAATTTTCTTATCAGACTCATCCTCTGTCTTTTCTTCGGATGTAAGCTCTGTCTCACTGCTTTCCTCTACTGACTCAGATTCTTCAATATTTGATTCCTCAGTTTGAACTTCAGTTGTACACTCTTCTGTATTTTTCTCTGTAGCCACCTCTGATGTATTTGTATCCTCTTCATTTTCTGTGTTCTCTTCAGTATTCATTTCTTCAGTTGGAGATGCTGCCATAGCCACATCCTCAGCTGATATCAAAACATTAGACTGAATACCTGACACACTTTCAAAATATGCAATATTGTCTACCACTTCTTTTTGAAGATCTTCAATCGTATTTCCATTTTCTAATACAACGGCTACCCCTGCTGCCGGTACTGTCTTATTTTGGCTATTAATCTTTGCTTCAAGTGTAATCTTGCAATTTGCAATCGCAATAGTACCTGCAATTACACAAGTAGCAATCTTAATGCTTTTTCTTTTCATTTTATGTTTTCCTCCAATAATATTGGCGTATAGTTATTTCTAATTTAATACCAAATATTACAAATTTATTACACCCGTAAAATAACATAACATATAAACAAAACAATGTCAAGTTTTGTTTTTACATTTATGCACTATTTTAACCATTGAATTAACATAAAACGATTTGTATTTTAGTAATTATACATATACATCAACATATTCAACAAAATAATTACTCTTTTTTATTCATTTTATTGAATAAATATATATCACAAATATGTAATAATTTGAATGAACTTATTATGTCCATCCACCATCAAGAGTTATTATCTGACCTGTAAGATAATCATTTCCTTCACATATCATATAAACCAGTTTGGCTACTTCCTCAGGCTTGCCTATTCTATCAGCGGGTATCTCCTGAATAAGAGCTTCCATATCTTCATCACTAAAGCAACTATTCATGTCGGTGTCTATCATTCCACATGCAACTGCATTTACCTGAATATTGCTTGGTCCCAATTCTTTAGCCAATGCTTTTGTGAAAGAATTTATGCCCCCTTTAGATGCAGAATATGCTACTTCCATAGATGCTCCAACATTTCCCCATACAGAGGATATATTCACTATTTTTCCCTTTTTTCTATTTAACATAGAAGGAATAGCTGCCTTGCAGGTAAGAAAACAAGAATTTAAATTTACATTAATAACATTTTTCCACATTTCATAACTCATGTCTGTTATAAGACCAATATAAGAAATCCCCGCATTGTTAATAAGTACATCAAGATATGGTATATCATCAAACATACGAGATACTTCTTCCTCACAATCTATTGAAAAACAATAACACTTGCAGATAACTTGATATTTATTCTCTATGTCTGTTGCAACATTTTTTAGTAATTCTTCATTATTAAAGCATGTAAGATATAGCTCATATCCCATTTGTGCAAATTTGTATGCAATGGCTTTTCCAATACCTCGGGAAGCCCCCGTAATTAATGCTCTTTTAACAGATTTATCCTCTCGCACATACACGGAATTTGTCCTCCACTTAATTTATATTTTTGTTATCCTTTTTATTTACCTGAATTTTACTGAGTCTTCTTCTCTTATAATAATTATAGATACATAAGAAAATAATTGTAGGTATATTATATAGAGCAAAATGTAATAATGCATCAAACATTGATGCTCTCACTGCACCATC
>JAFPAQ010000060.1 GCA_017424235.1 Lachnospiraceae bacterium
AATTTGACAACACTTCGCTCGCCGCAGCAGAGGAATGTAGTATTACATCCTGAATTTGTAGACGGAAAGTATGCTTTTTACACCAGACCGATGGATGATTTTATTGATACAGGAAGTGGTGGTGGAGTTGGCTTTGGACTTTGTGATGATATAACACATGCAGTAATTGATGAAGAGATAATTACAAGCAAAAGAAAATATCACACAATTACAGAAGCTAAAAATGGTGCAGGTGCAGTGCCTATTAAAACACAAAAGGGATGGATACATATTGCACATGGTGTTAGAAATACAGCCGCAGGACTCAGATATGTCATATATGCATTTGCAACATCACTTGAAGATCCTACAAAAGTAATTGCAGAACCGGGAGGATTTTTAATTGCTCCGCTTGGTGCTGAAAGAGTTGGCGATGTATCAAATGTTGTATTTACAAATGGTGCAATCGCAAGAGATAACGGTGATGTATACATATATTATGCATCAAGCGATACAAGACTTCATGTGGCAACAACAACGATTGATAAGTTGGAGGATTATGTATTTAATACACCACAGGATCCACTTCGCTCAGTTAAATGTGTGGAACAAAGATGCGAGTTTATAAGAAAAAATCTGGAATATATGAATAAACAGTAAAAGTTGTTTGGGAAGGGCAAGGGACAGATATGATAATCTCAAAATATGGAATTGATTGTAGTAAAGCGGTATTAAACAGAGGCAATTATTATAGACTGCAAAGAGTTATGAAAAAGGCAATGAGCGGAAATGATATTACAATAGGTTTTATTGGTGGTTCGATTACGCAGGGCTGTCTGTCCTCTACTCCCCAAACCTGTTATGCGTATCTCGTATATAAATGGTGGTGTGATAAATTCCCACAAGCAAGTGTAAAGTATTTAAATGCAGGTATAGGAGGAACTACATCTCAGTTTGGAGTAGCCAGGGCAGATAAAGACCTTTTATCATATGACATAGATTTTACAACAGTAGAATTCAGTGTAAATGATGATGATAATGAGCATTTTCTTGAGACGTATGAAGGTCTTATCAGGAAAATATACAGTTATAAAACAGACCCTGCAATACTGATAATAAACAGTGTAAGGTATGATGATGGAATAAATGCGCAGATGCAGCATGTAAAAGTCGGAAAAGAGTATGATATTCCATGTGTAAGTATGAAGCCTGTAATGTATTCAAAAATACTTGATGGGACATACAAAAGCAGAGATATTACAGAAGATGATCTTCATCCTAATGATGAAGGACATGCACTTATGGCAGCAATAGTAATTGATTTTCTTGACAATGTCTATAATGAGCTTATTTCCGGTAATGAAGATATTAACAATAATCTTGATATAAAAAATATGACACCTATGTCAGAAAATGCCTATGAGAATTCAACAAGATATCAGAATTACAATTGTGAAGATATCTTAATAGAAAATGAAGGATTTGCTGTTGATGAGCGTGTTCAGAATGATATAAGAGAGATTTTCAGAAATGGATGGACTGCTGATAAAAAAGGTGCAAGCATTTCATTTGTTATAGAAGGAAGCTGTATTGCAGTTCAGTACAGAAAATCAGTTGTCAAACCAACATGTATTGCAAAAGTAACGATAGATGATGATATTGAAAATGCCAGGATACTTGATGGAAATTTTGAAGAAACCTGGGGCGACAGTCTTCATCTGGATACAATTGCAGAACATATTGAAAATAAGAAGCACAAAGTAAAAATAGAGATAATTGAGACACATAGTGATGACAAGGTACCGTTTTATCTGGTATCGGTTATCAGTTCAAGATAGAAAAATATTTGTTTTTGGTCGTGTGTACGACAGAGAGGAAGGTAAATATGAGCAAAGTAAAAATGATAAGCAGCGCAGTACCAAATATGCCTTGGCAGGACAGAAAAGACGGAAAAGAGACAGGTTGTACATCAGCTCCAATCTGGAGATATAGTGAAAATCCTATTATTGGAAGAAATCCTGTAAAAGGAGTGGCAAGAATTTTTAACAGTGCGGTAATTCCATATGAAGGAGAATTTATCGGTGTATTTCGTGGAGAACAGGTAAATGGTATTCCATATATATATCTTGGACGCAGCAAAGATGCGATTCACTGGAATTTTGAAGAAGATAAAATTAATTTTGTAGACGAAGATGGAAATACATTTATGCCGGTATATGCATATGATCCACGTCTTGTAAAGGTTGAAGATACATATTATATCATCTGGTGTCAGGATTTTTACGGTGCAGCTATTGGTATGGCTAAAACAACAGATTTTAAGACATTTACACGTATTGAGAATCCATTTCTTCCATTTAATAGAAATGCTGTTTTATTTCCAAGAAAAATTAATGGAAACTATATGCTGTTAAGCCGTCCTTCTGATTCAGGTCATACTCCATTTGGAGATATTTTCATAAGTGAAAGTCCGGATATGCTTTACTGGGGTAAACACAGACATGTAATGGGCAAAGGCAGTAACTGGTGGGAGTCTCTCAAGATAGGTGGTGGAGCAGCTCCAATTGAAACGAGTGAAGGCTGGTTGCTGTTCTATCATGGTGTATCAGGAACCTGCAATGGCTATGTCTATTCAATCGGAGGAGCAATTCTTGATATAGATAATCCTTCAATAGTTAAATATCGTTGTGAGAATTTCCTTCTTACTCCTGAAGAATGGTATGAGGAAAGAGGATTTGTTCCTAATGTATGCTTCCCATGTGCAACTATACATGATTCAGAAACAGGCAGAATCGCAATTTATTATGGTGCGGCAGACAGCTATGTAGGACTTGCATTTACAACTCTTGATGAGATAGTTGAATACATAAAGACTAATAGTAAGCTTAGCCCTTCAGATACAGAAATAGGCAAGAGATAGAATTTTCAGGCAGGGAACAATATATGAATCAAGAAGCTTTTATTAAAAAATCTCTATTAAAAGATATACCTGAAATAAAAATAAATGGCAGAACCTCATCTGATTTGGAGCCACTTGCTCTGTTTTGGACTGCAAGCGGGTTTGAATGCAACATAAGTGGCTCTGAATTATGGGTTGAACTTGAGGTTACTTATGACATATATGAACCATGGTTCAGTTATACCATAAACGGAAACTGGGTAGGCAGACAAATGCTTCAAAAAGGCAGATATGAAATTCCCCTCTTTAGGGGAATGAGTGCCGACCAGGTTAAGAATGTAAGATTTTTTAAAGATATTCAGGCTATGAATGAAGATGGCAATTCACTTATTCGTATTCATTCGCTTAGATATGATGGTCAGTTTTTTCCTATAAAAGATACTAAATACAAAATCGAATTTATTGGTGACAGCATTACTTCAGGTGAAGGTCTTTTTGGAGCAAAGGAGGAAACAGATTGGATTCCAATGTTCTTTTCTGCCATTAAGAATTATACATACCAAGTCGCCCAAATGCTGGATGCAGATTACAGAATAATCTCACAGAGCGGATGGGGAGTGTATTGTGGATGGGATAATAATATAGAGCATGCGATTCCAAAATATTATAAACAGATATGTGGTTTAATGCGTGATGATGAAAGCGTAAAATCCGGCAGTACACAGTTATATGATTTTGGTAAATGGCAACCGGATTATGTAGTTGTAAATCTTGGTACAAATGATGCAAGTGCATTTGAACAGCCACAATGGATCGATGATAAAAACAATAAGAAATATAAGCTTAGGAAAAAAAGTGATGGAAGTTATAATTCTGATGATATTGGATTAATACAAGAAGCAATCAAAGAGTTTATTGGTTTGATTCGTGAATGTAATCCAAAGGCTAAAATAGTCTGGTGTTATGGAATGCTTGGGGCAGCATTAAATGACAGTATCTCTGATGCTGTATCAAAGTATGTATCAGAGACAAAGGATAATAATGTAAGTTATTTAAAACTTCCGGACACAACAGATGAAACAGTAGGTTCAAGACAACATCCGGGTTATAAAAGCCATAAAAGCGCGGCTAAAGTATTAGCCGAATATTTATCAAATATCACTGTTCAAAACTAAGTTAGGTTAAGGTAAGGATTGGGATAATGTTCAGGGAGAATTTTGTAAAGGATGTTGAGAATAGCAGATATCCAAAAGAAGATAATAATAAAAAATCAGCTAATGAAATTTTGTATATAACCCCTATATTTAAACAAATGATATGGGGGGGAAACAGGCTTGCAAATGAATGGAAGTATGATATACCTTATGAAAATGCAGGTGAATGTTGGGCAGTAAGTGCTCATCCTAATGGAGACTGTGTGGTAAAGGAAGGTTCCTATGCCGGAAAATCATTAAGTCAGCTATGGAAGGAAAAACCGGAAATATTTGGAAATACAGTAAGTGACAAATTTCCTCTTCTTATAAAAATAATAGATGCTAATGCAGATTTAAGTATACAGGTACATCCTGATGATGAATATGCTAAAAAAAATGAGAATGGCTCATTTGGCAAGACTGAATGCTGGTATATTCTTGATGCACCTGCGGATGCAGCTCTTATAATCGGTCATAATGCAAGAGATAAAAAAGAACTTGAAGAAATGATACATGATGGAAAATGGGATCAATTACTGCGTGAAGTTCCGGTTAAAAAAGGAGACTTTATTCAGATAGATCCAGGTACTGTACATGCCATTAAAGGTGGTATTGAGATTTTGGAAACTCAGCAAAATTCGGATATTACATATCGAGTATATGATTACGACCGACTTGAAGAAGGAAAACCAAGGGAACTTCATATTGACAAGAGTATGGATGTAATCACAGTACCTGCAAAGCCTGTGGAAGGCTATATAATTCATACTGCACAGAATGAAACCAATAAAATGCAGCTTCTTATATCATGTAAATATTATCGGGTATGGAAGCTTGATATTGATAAAAGTATTAGTTTTACTCAGAAATATCCATTTCTTATAATGAGTATTACTGAAGGTAAAGGGATACTTAATGGACGTCCGGTTAAGAAAGGTGATCATTTTATACTTCCCAATAACTTTGGTAATGTTAATATACAAGGCAATATTGAAATAATAGCATCTACGATTGGAAAATGATTATTGACATAGAATTAATGGAAGAAAAAAATATATATTTTATCACTTGTTGAGAAAAATTTTATATATTAAGATATAATAGACCCCGATAAACACATATAAAAATCTGCAATACAAGGGGAAAATGCAACCGGAAAGGCAGGGTTATTATTATGCAAAAAACATCTAATCCAAATGCTTGCGCATCAGCAAAAAGGTTATTAAATTATTTATCTGAGACAGCAGGAAAAGCAATAATAACAGGACAGCATACTCAGACAAAACCAATGGAAGAAATTGATTATATTCGTGATAATACAGGAAAAGAGCCATTACTTAGAGGTTTTGAACTTCTGGCATATTCACCCAATATCAATTATGATGATGCTTCACAGGAATGTCTTACAGAGGTTTACGAAAACCGTGAAACCATTGAGACTGCTCTTGATTGGGCAAGGAAAACGAATGGTATAGTAACATTGACTTTTCACTGGTTTTCTCCGTTAGGGGGATATGACAAAAGCTTTTACTCCAAAAACACAGATTTTGATGCAGAAAAAGTTCTTATTGAGAACACACATGAAAGAGCAGCATTTTATCATGATATGGATGTGATTGCCCATGAGTTAAGAAAATTCCAAAAGGAAGATATACCGGTATTGTGGCGTCCATTTCATGAAGCAGAGGGAGACTGGTTCTGGTGGGGAGCAAAAGGACCTGTTATCGCCTCAAAATTGTATTGTATGATGTATGAATATTATACCAACATTTTACATCTGGATAATCTGATATGGGTGTGGAACTGTCCTGTTAAAGAAGCTTATCCGGGTGATGAGTATGTTGATATTGTTTCTGTCGATATTTATCTGACAGGTTATGAGAAAACGGATTATCATATACAATATGAACAGCTTATTAAGGAAACTTCACCAAACAAAACAGCAGCACTTGCAGAAGTAGGATATATTCCTGATATAAATATCCTTGAGCAGTCACATATTCCATGGGCATATTATATGACATGGTCAAAGGAATTCTGCATCGGTGAACAATATAACAGTTTAGATAATTTAAAGTCTATGTATGATAGTGGATATTCTTTATGCATGTGATAGTACATGTATTGTCATCTGATTTTTTCCAATACAATAGTAAATTACCTCACAATCCAAGTATTAATATTGGGTGTGGGGTATTTTTATTTTGTACCTCTTATAATTTTCTAATTATCTTTATATAGAAAAAAATTAATAAAATAATACACTAAATCCAATTGATAAAAATAGCCTTTTGTGTTTATAATTAAAATGTTGTATTTATACAATTATAATTTTTGCAAATACCTGTTTTTATAAAAATATTTGGAAGGAAACGTCTAAAGACATTTTATATATTTTAGCTTTAGATAAATGGTAAATATATGCAATTATCGGATAAATTAACAAAACCATTAACAGAAGTAAAATATTTGAATGCGGATAATGTCAGCAGATATCGTTGCATTATGCGCATTTTTTTTGAGAATTAT
Organism: Lachnospiraceae bacterium; assembly: GCA_017424235.1. Classification (GTDB taxonomy): domain Bacteria; phylum Bacillota; class Clostridia; order Lachnospirales; family Lachnospiraceae; genus COE1. The sequence goes on from JAFPAQ010000060.1 coordinate 6,601, forward strand.
GAGAGATTAAAATACTGGCTGTATCAGGATGAGGTATATACAGAGATGCTAAAAAATCCGTTATGGCAGGATTATAAGCCTGAACAATGTCAACAGGATTTAACAATGCTTACGGAATGGAAAAATCTAAACACCATACAGGATACAAGAAATATAACATCAATAGAAGAATTCAAAAATAAAAAGTACAGATATCAGATGTCTGAATACAGTGTTGAGATAGAGAGACTCGTAATTCGTTTGGAAAATCTGCTTATTGAGGGTTCTTCTTTAGAGCCTACATTGCTTGAACGAATAAAAACAAATGTTACAAGATTTCAGGAAATCATAGAAAAAGACAGTAGTGAAATATATACCTGGTGGACGGACTTAAACAATGATTTTGTTCGATTGAATCAAAATTATCAGGACTATATTCGTGATCTTAACAGTGTAAAAGCAGAAGAGATGATGCGTACAAAGGAATTTCTTGTTTTTAAGGACAGATTGATAGAGTATCTGCGTAGCTTTATAAAGGGATTACAGCGTAATGTTGGTGTGATAGAGGAATGTCTGAGATCTCAGAGCAAGTCTGATCTGGAACAGTTATTTAAAAAGATTGTTGAATATGAATTGCTGATTCCACGTATTGATGCTGAAATATCACAGGAAATAGTTGAACAGAAAATATATGGAAGATATCAGAGTATTTACGACTGGTTTGTAGGAAGTGACGGACAGGAAAATGAGGCTGCAAAGCTGTTTGATGCAACAAACGAGATAATAAGGCGAATAACCAGATATGCAGCTCAAATTAGTGAGAGAAATGCTTTGGGTGCAAATCGAAAAGAAGAGTATAAAAAGATATCAGAGCTTTTTATGAAATGCAATGACGTTAAAGAAGCCCACAAAATGGCAGCCATGGTTTTTGGTCTGGAAAAGCCTCTTCATATTTCATCAAACAATGTCAGGGAAACTGATAGCATAAATAAGGGTGTATATGAGGAGAATCCATTTTGTATTGAGTTAAAACCGAGAATACGTAACTATCATGAAAAAATAAAGAGAAGCTCCATTCAGGAATCAAAAGAAAAAAAGCTTGAAATACGAAACAAAATGCTTCAGCAACAGAAGGAAGAAATGCAAAAGCTTAAGATGCTTGAAAAAGATGGAATGATTGATTTTTCGAGTCTTCCTGTTTTGGAGCCAAGAATACGTGAAATACTTTTAAAATGGATATCAGATGCAATGGAATCGGTAGATTTTTGTGCCAGAACAGATGATGGCAGAACGTATAGCCTGGATAGAAGCTGTATAAATGAAAGGTGTGTCGTAAATTGCATAGATGGTAAATTTACAATGCCGAAGATAAAGATAGTATTTCAGGAGACAAATGTATGAAGGAATTAGAAATATTATTAAACAAACGCTGGATACTGAAATCAGAGGATAAGGATCTTTATTACAGAATAAGAGATGCCGTTGGCGATTTAAGAAAATATTCAACTGACAAATTGGGATGTCAGATTATAGACAATTCATTGCTTATAAAAATGGAAAAGATACCCGTTATTCCTGAAACATTTATGGGAATAACACAGTTTTCATCTAAGGAGGAATATGTTTATTTATGCATACTTTTAATGTTTCTTGAAGACAAGGATCCACAGGATAATTTTATTCTTTCACAATTAACAGAGTATATGACAGCAAGCGTACCCGGAGAGATTACAGACTGGACTCTTTATAATAACAGAAGGCGACTGATAAGAGTACTTAGATATGCTGTAGATCAGGGGATGCTTAAGATAAC
>JAFPAQ010000061.1 GCA_017424235.1 Lachnospiraceae bacterium
GTTCACGAGGTATGAGTGAACAGTAACACATGATTTATTGAGAAAATGTATTGACAACACGAGTTAGTTATATTAAACTTAATATGGTTAGAAAAAACTAACCAGAGAATACTTTTATTTAAAAGATTCCGAAAGTGGTATAGTGTATAGTATTTCATTTATAGAAAGGTATGATTAAAGATATGAATTTAGCAGATGCAAAAATTGGAGAAGAATATATTGTGAAAGATATTACAGCTGATGATGAAGAACTGAAGTCTTTTCTATTTTCACTGGGATGTTATAGTGGAGAGCCAGTTACTGTGATTTCTCATATTAAGGGCGGCTGTGTTGTATCTATAAAAGATGCCAGATATAACATTGATACTGATTTAGCGATGGCTATTTTGATATAAATAAAAAGTCTGAAGCTGAGTATGAATTAAAGAAGGTGGAATAATGGTAAATTTAATTGTTATAGTAATTTTGATAATTTTAGTAGGAACAGCAGTCTTTTATATATGGAAAGAAAAGAAGAAAGGCAGGAAATGTATAGGATGTCCATCAGCCGGATGCTGCTCCAATAAGGGATGTGACAGCATGAAAGAGAACTGAAATATGGAAAATAAATTGCTCCGAAATTGAATTAATGTTTATCTTGACAATGAGAACGGTCGTTAACTATAATATAGAAAACGACCGTTTATATTTGGAGGATAATTAATGAAAGATATTTCAACAAAAGAAAGAATACTATATTCTGCACTTGATCTTTTTGCTGAAAAGGGTTATGACGGAGTGGGTGTAGATCTGATAGCAGAGAATGCCGGACTCAAGGGTCCATCCCTGTATAGACATTACAAAGGGAAAGAAGACATTTTAAATTCTCTGATTGATTTGGTTGCTTCCCATTATGAAGAGGGTATTAATTTACAGAATGAGCATAATGAATTTCCAAAAAGTATGGATGAGTTAATAGAGAATGCAATGGAAAAAATAAGCTTTACAATGCATGATGATATCGTTCAAAAAATCAGACGAATTCTGACAATGGAGCAGTTTCGCAGCAAAAGGATAGCAGAGCTTGCAACGCGATATCATTTGGAAAATCTACAGGAAATGTATACAGATATTTTTGATAAATTTATGGAACAGGGAATCTTAAAAAAGGACAATCCGAAATTGCTTGCACTGGAGTTTGTTGCGCCGACTTCTTTACTGATTCATATATATGACAGACAACCGGAGCGCGAAGAAGAGATTGTTTACAAAATCAGAAAACATTTTGAGCATTTTGCTAAGGTGTATGCAGAGGGGGAATCAGCTTGTTAAAGATAGCTATCTGCGATGACATGAGGGAAGACAGAGACAGAATGTATCAATATGTACAGCAGTTTTGTCAGGAAAAGATGTTACAGGCTGAAATAAAAGTATTTGATCATCCGGATTCTCTGCTTCTTGAATGTGAAAAAATAAGACCACACATATATATTCTTGACATTGTAATGCCTATGGTGAATGGAATACAGGCAGCAAGAGAATTAAGGTGGAATCAACCGGATGCTGAGATTATTTTTGCTACATCTGAAGAATCATTTGCGTTGGAGTCATTTGATGTTAATCCGGTAAATTACATATTAAAACCCATAAATGCAGAAAAGCTGTTTGAAACGTTAGATCGGGCAGTGAAGCATCTGAATCTGGATAAAGAAAGAACAATTACGATAAAAGTAAAAGGTGGATACAGTACTATTCATATAGATGATATTATGTATATAGATTATCGAAATCACGTCGTTAGTTATCATTTGTTATCCAAAGAAATTATTTCTACCAGTACACTTCGCATCGGATTTGCAGAGTATTTAAATCAAAATCATCGCCAGGATGATTTTGTGTTATGTCATGCATCTGTTGCTGTAAGTATTAAAGCAATTGATAAGCTTACCAAAACAGATATTATGGTAAGAAATAACGAGATTCTTCCTGTAGCAAAAAGCCGGTATGCACAAGTAGCTGAGAAGTATATGAATTATCGATTCAGAGAGACACCATAGTAGGGGAGAGAAAAATGTCTATGAATTTTACAGGAACAGAGTTGTTGTTAGGAGCAGGAGATTTTCTAACGATTTATCTTTTTGCATATATGCAGAGAAAATTTTGTGTAAAGAGAGAGTGGACAAAAAATAATGAAAAATTAATTATAATGATATATTTTTTAGATTGGATAATGGTGTTTACTGCAAATATGATGGAGATTCCTCCGTTAAATTTTGCGGCGATGTTGGCTGCATACCTTATCTCGTTGTTTCTTATTTATCAGGTAAATAGTATCAGGCAATTAACCGGTTTTCTATTTTATCTGGTTGGAATCATGTTAATGGAGATTGTTTTTGGAATCAGTGCCGGATATTTGAACAATGAAATGGGATTTCACACACAGTATGAATTGATTACGCCACAGACAGCACTTTTATTCAATTTTATGGAGATAATTCTGGTTCTGTTAATTTGTAGATTTGGAAGTAAAGAGGAAAAAGAATCAGATAATATGATCTTAATTATGATAACAATGCCGCTGATTTCGGTATTGCTGATTATTGTTGATATGTTTATGCTTGCAATGGGAATGTATGAGAACTTTAATTCAGGCCAGTTTCTTAGAACAGCACTTTTATTGGTCATTTTAAATATTGCGATTTTCATAATATTGGAAAAGTATACAAGATTAATGCACCATGAAATAGATCTTGCACAGGAAAAGAACAGATTGAAGTCAGATGCTGATATCATGCAGCTGGCAGCAAAATTAATGAAGGACCGACTTCGGTCAGCAGAGGCCATTATGCAGAAAGACAGATTGATGCGTCATGACAGAAGACATTTTGAAGCTCTTTTATATCAATTGCTGGAAGAAGGAAGAGTGGAGGAGGCAAAAAAGTATCTGAAGGAACGGCTTTCTATGGAGCCCAAGGGCATGCACAACTATTGTGAAAACACTACTGTAAATGCTGTTATCAGTCATTATATATCCTGGGCAGAAAAGGAAGGAATTAATACGACTATTTCTGCAAATGTTCCATCAGAACTTATAGTGGATGAACTGGAGCTGGCTATTACAATCAGTAATCTGCTTGAAAATGCAATAAATGCCTGCACAAAACTTCCGGACGCAGACAGATATTTGAAATTGACAGCAAAATACAAAAATCAGCTGTTGTTGGAAATAGAGAACTCATGTAAAGATAAGGTCTCTTTGGATGAAGAAGGATATCCTTTTTCCAATGAGAAGAATCATGGAACAGGTACTAGAAGTGTATTAGCTTTTGTTAATAAGACAAACAGTGAAATATATTATCTTGCAGAAGAAAAAAGATTTAGGGTTAGAATGATTATATAAATGATGTTGTGTAACTATGAAGGTACTGAATAGTTACGATGTTGTAATGAAAAAGCCGTGTAAAACAGACCGGAATCCGTGTGATTTTGGTCTATCTTTTTTTATATGGTATATTTTTAATATGAAAAGTTCAGCTTTTTGTAAAAATATGCTTTGAAATAAAAGGTGAGAGATATGAAACGAGACAGAGAGCTTTTTGAAGTGCCAAATAAGAATGGAAATGTGTGGCCGGAGGATGTGTGTCCGGAATATACACCAAGAGAAGAAGCAATAGAAAGTTTAAAAGGCTGTTGGTATTGCCGATATGCTGATTTTCATTTGAAGGAAGAAAGAGCGCTTGAAGTAGGAATCTGTAAATGGCCACATAAGGTTTTGTAAATGTTAAGTGGCAGTTGATATATCCCGCGGATGTTTTCAGAATGAAACCCCGAGTTTTTTCATGAAAAATACATGGATGATTATGATGAAGGAGAACAAAATGAAAGTAATTGAATATTTTACAACTGATAATAAAGAACACTGGTTAAATGAAATGGAAAAATGTGACTGGGGAGCAGGACAGTATTTGCATCAGCTTCTCAATGAAAACAGTCTGAAAAGAATGGTTGGTGAAACTGCACTTGTACCGATGCTTGTGGACGGGGACAAACTGATTGCATTCTGTACATTTGCTCCACTTGACGATATTCAGCCGACAGATTTGTCGCCATGGATTGGCTTTGTGTATACTTTTCCCCAATACAGAGGACATCGCTATGCGGGATTGCTTTTAGACTATGCAGAGAGCATTGCTACTGTCATGGAGCGTGAATACATATATATATCTACCGGACATATCGGATTGTATGAGAAATATGGATATGAGTTCTACAAAATGGACAAGGATATTGGAGGGGAGGATTCACGTGTATATCGCAAAGCACTTGCAATAGAGGGAACGGATAAGGACAGACGATATGAGAATGGTGCTAAATGGAAGGCTGAGATTGTAAAAGCTGCAAGAGAAAATGTTGATATGACAGCATATTGCGGATTTTCATGCAATCATTGTTTTCTCGGTGAATGGTGTGGAGGATGTCGTTCAGTGTTTAGCTGCTGTTCTTATGGAGCATTTCATGAAACAGGAAAATGTCCAAATATCGTTTGTTGTAAGGAGAAGGGAATCGATGGCTGTTATGAGTGCAATGAATTAACAGAGTGCACCAAGGGCTTCTATCAGCCGGATAACGATGGAGCAAATTCCTGCAAAGCGCAGGCAATGTTTATTAAAAAATACGGAAAGGAAAAGTTCTTCCAGGTTCATGACAAGCTGCATGAAAGCTATGATTTCAAAAAAACTCAGGAAATACTGGGGACAAGTGTGGAGGAAGGATTGAAGATTTTGGAAGGATTGCTGTCCTGAGAGTCAGCAGATAGGAAAACATTAAGATTATGTTTTGAAAATTAGAAATGAAGAAGAAAAAACGACATTGAGCAATGAAAAAGACCTTCAAAAAGGTTCACATAAATATGGCTTAAATGCAAATGCACTGAAGCTCATTGCTATTATTGCAATGACAATCGATCATTTTACGGACATATTCTATCCGGGATTCCCTAGTAGCCCGGTTCCACTTTCGCTTCATTTTGTTGGTCGATTAACAGCACCTATCATGTGGTTCTTTATTTGTGAAGGATATCACTATACGAAGGATGCAAGGAAATACTTGCAAAGATTGGGAATTTTTGCGGTAATATCACATTTTGCATATTGCTTTGGATTTGGGATAAGTCTGAATCCATTTGAAGGTGGGATATTTAACCGCACGAGTGTTATGTATCCACTGTTTATTGCAGTTCTTATTTTGTACATATCGGATCATGGACTTCCAGTGCATAAGTTTGTACAAAATATCATAATATTTTTACTGGTGATTAGTGCTTTCCCGGCAGATTGGAGTTGTATAGCTGTAATGGCGATACTTGGAATGTATTCCAAAAGAGGAAATTTGAAAGCTCAAATGTTGGAAATTATTCAATGGACATTTTGGTATGGACTTGTTTCCTTTTTGTTTGTAAGTAAAACATATGCAATAGAATTGATTGGTGTTTTAATGGTATATCCGGTATTGTATTTTTACAATGGACAGAGAGGTAAAGCAAAGTGGATGAAATGGTTCTTTTATGTTTATTATCCGGTGCACCTGATAATTTTGGGTATACTTCGAATCCTTATTTATGGAAATATTAATCTAACAGTCTGAATGTGAAAAATATTGTGAGAGTACATTTTCTTGGTAATCTGATTTATCCCAATTTGGAAAATGGAATTGTAATACCGGAAGATAAAGTAAAGATGATTTCTTTAGCTGAAAAATATATTAAGAAAAACGATGCGGATGCACTTTTGCTTGGCTGCACTGAAATTCCGTTAATGATAGTTTCTGGGACTGGGGAGCTTTTATATGTGCTATTATGTGTATCCTGATTCACTGTATGGTAGGTGTTACTCCTGATGAATTGATAGAAACTGTGGTAACCATATTTCTAATTTATGGAATGCTAATTGTAAGAAAAGAGACTGGAAATGCATGGGGCTGCATACTTATTTTCTTTGTGTACTGGAATGCTTTGTAGATGGCAGGTTGATGAAATTGAGGACAAGGAAAACGAGATAATAAAAGTGTTTGCAATAACAAGAAATGAGTGGCTGGCGCTTTAGAATTAGTGTGTCTATTCGGAAGTCCTTGCACACGGTAAATTTGAAGAAATCACGGAGGTTAATATGGTTTTATTGTTAGTAGATACACAAAGAGGTTGCTTCAATGAGTCTCTTTATGCATTTGAAACAGTGAAAGAAAATATTAAGAAACTTATAGCAGAGGCGAGGGCAAATCATATTGAAGTGGTTTATGTACAGCATGATGATGGACCGGGGACTGACCTTGACAGAGGAAAAGATAACTATGAGATATTTGATGAGTTTGTGCCCGCAGATGGAGAAAAATGCTTTGAAAAGAATGTAAACAGTTCGTTTCATGCTATGACAGGGTTAACAGAATATTTGATGTCAAAGAATGAAAAAGACATCATTACAGTTGGAGTGTCTACAGATTTTTGTCTGGATGCAACAGTAAAAAGTGGATTCGAGCAGGGATTTCATATGATTATTCCTGCATATGCAAATTCTACTTATGATAATCCATACTTTGACGGAGAAACAGTAAAGTGTTTTAGGTCCGGTTTGGTATGATAACCATTGATTCTATGATACAGAGAGCGATTCTCTATTTAGTAGGTTGTTATTCCTTATCCTATGATATAAGATTTTGTGTTAAGGAAGTGATTAACAAAAGCAATGGGAGACGACATTTCCGTAATCTCTGATTCATTCGTTCATTTAGAAAATTATAGTTGAGGTTATGATAGCAAAATCAGAATAAAATGTGATATTTGTGAGAGATAGTCTGTCTAATTCGTATATCTAGGGAAATTGTGGATATGGCAAAATATTATAAAGATGAGGTATACAGATGAATATATTATTTGATGAAGCATCGAAAGATGATATAAAAGAATTAATTAGATTAAGAATTGCATATATGATTGACGATTTCGGTGGGGTAAGTGACCATGAAAAAGAATGTATGGAGAAACAGTTACCAGATTATTTTAACAGAAAACTAGGAAATGAACTTGTTGCATTTATAGCAAAAGATGATAATCGAATTGTTTCTGTTGCATATTTACAGATTATTGAAATGCCTGCTAATTCAATATTGTTGAACGGATTATATGGAGAGGTCTTGAACGTATATACTGAACCAGAGTATAGAGGGAAGGGGCTATGCACTCAGCTCATAAATAATCTAATTGAATATGGGAAAAAACGAGGTTTGGGTAGAGTGGATTTAAGTGCAACAGAGGAAGGATATCCAATATATAAGAAAGTTGGCTTTGTTGATAAGGAACATCGATATACAGATATGAGATATAAATACTAATTGGAGACAATTGAAAGGGGCGAGGATTATCATGAAATTCTCTGGAGTCAAAATCTAATTAGACATGGAGAGCAATAAGAATGAGAATAGAAACAGAAAGATTATTTTTGCGAGAAATGAATCAAGACGATTATGATGCACTTTATGAAGTTCTGGCAGACTCCGATATCATGCAGCATTATCCATACACATTTGATGAACATAGAGTAAGAGGCTGGATAAATAAAAATATAGAAAGATATGGAATATTCGGATTTGGTTTATGGGCAGTCTGCCTGAAAGACACTGGGGAGATGATTGGTGACTGCGGACTGACTATGCAGAATATTGGTGGTGTGATTAAACCCGAAATCGGATATCATATTCGGAAAGATATGCAGCGAAAAGGTTATGCCAAAGAAGCAGCAAGTGCAGTAAGAGATTGGACCTTTGAAAACACTCCATTTACTATGATTTTTTCCTATATGAAATATACAAACTTGCCGTCAGCAAGGTGTGCAGTGTCCTGGGGATGCAGGCAGGTTGATGAATTTGAGGACAAGGAAAACGAGATAACAAAAGTGTTTGCAATAACAAGAAAAGAGTGGTTGGCACTTTTCAAGAAGAATATTGATGAGAAACTTGTAAATGAGCTAACTTGAGAAGAGGAGGAATTATTGGATTGAATGTTTTAGTAGTGTATTGTCATCCCAGTGAAAATAGTTTTACCAATATAATTAAGAATTCCTTTATTAAAGGTTTGGAGGATGCCGGACATACCTATGTCATATCCGATTTATATAAAGAGGGCTTTAATCCCGTAATGAGTGAAAGTGAATATATTAGGGAAGGATTTTACAGATTGGATATGAACGTTTCTCAGGATGTTATTAGAGAGCAAGAGAGAATTAATACATCCGATGTAATTGTATATATTTATCCTGACTTTTGGACAGCATCACCTGCAATGCTAGAAGGCTGGTTTCAAAGAGTATGGACATATGGATTTGCTTATGGAGATTCTCCAAAGATGAAGGTTCTTGAAAAAGCAGTTTTTCTAATCACAATGGGTGGATCATTGAATGATGAAATAAGAAGAGAACAATTAGAAGCAATGAAGACAATTATGATTGGAGACAGAATCAGAAACAGGGCGAAGGAGTGCGAAGTTTTTGTATTTGATCAGATGACCAGAGGATACGGAAATGATAACAATAGGAACGAACGAATAGAAAAATTTTCAGTGAAAGCGTATAATATTGCAAAATCGTTATAAGGAAGACGATTTAAGCTGGGTCAAACAATCATCCATCGACGATCCTAATGTCGCATATTCTGTTCATGTATTTCCAAACAAAACGCTTTGGGAGAAGAAAATATCTGAAATTCAGGATGAAGTACCGCATATTGTAACAGAATGGGGATATAATGAAGTTTTTTTGCAGATATTTGATGACAGCTACAATGTGACAAATGATTTTGTCAACGACAATACGGTGTATGTCATGGAACAGAATAATGTGATTGTTGGCTTTTGGGGGTTGATTCTGCATGAACAGAGTGCTGAGCTCGAATTTCTATATATTGATTCTGGGAAAATACGAATGGGCTATGGCAGGCACTTATGGAATCACATGTCAGAGTGGTGCCGCTTAAATAATATTAAGAGAATTGATTTTGTAACGAGTCAACCGGCTGTTGGATTTTATTTGAAATGTGGAGCAATAATTAATGGAACTGCATATTCAGTGATAGATGGCAGAGAAATTCCAAAACTGTATTGTGAATTCAGTCAATAGTAAATTTATCAATGTTCTACCAATCCTATAAATCTGCTTATGCTCCTCATATAACAGGATAAAATCCGTGTGGTTTCAGTCTGTTTTACATTTTGTGATAAGATACAATAATAAAGATAAATAATCTTTTGTTTCAGAAGAAAGGAGAAGCATAAATGAACGTAACATATGAACATAAACCAGCAATGACTTTTATCGGATTTTCTACATCTATCCGCCCGGAGGAAGGCTTTCAGAAGTGTCCTGAGTTCTGGGATAAGGAGTACGCACAGAAATATGCACGGCTCTGGCAGACTATGAAAGCGGAAAATCCAGTTGAGAAAGCGATCCTTGAAAATGGCGTGGGTATGTTTGCCATCTGCGACGAAAAGGAAGGTGCCTTTGAATATTGGATCGCCGGATTGTATCAGGGCGGCGAGGTGCCTGAAGGACTGAAACTATACAGCTTTCCGGAAAGTGATTGGGCGATGTTTTCGGCAAGAGGACCGTTGCCTGGTTCCCTGCAAACATTGAATACTCAGGTATGGCAGGAGTGGTATCCAAATGAGGGGCAGAAGTATATGGGCAACGGAAATGCCATGCTGGAGGTCTATTCTCCCGGGGATATGCAAAGCCCGGATTATGAGTGTGGAATCTGGGTGCCAATATGCAAACTAATATGATTGGCAAAAATAAGAATGATAGAAGAAAGGAGATTACTATGCAATATGCAGGAAAACTAAGAAAAGGTGACAAGGTAGCAATCGTTAGCTTATCAAGTGGAATGTTAGGCGAAGAATTTTGCAGTCATAATATAGAAATAGGTGTAAAGAGATTAAAAGAATATGGACTGGAGCCAATATTTATGCCAAATGCACTAAAGGGTATTGAATTTTTAAAGGAGCATCCTGAAGCTAGAGCGAAAGACTTAAAAGATGCTTTTTTAGATGATTCCATTGCAGGGATTATTTGTGCGATAGGTGGTGATGATACATACAGACTCTTGCCATATTTGATGGAAGATGAAGAGTTTATTAGAGCTGTAGAAAAGAATCCTAAATTATTTACTGGATTTTCGGATACCACAATTAATCATTTGATGTTTTACAAACTTGGGTTATCCACATATTATGGTCCGAATTTTTTATGCGATTTAGGAGAAATTGCAGATGAGATGTTACCATATAGTAGAAAGGCATTTGAAAGTTACTTAGAAGGGAACGAATGTAGGGAGATTGTATCTAGTGAAATTTGGTATGAAGAAAGAGAAGATTTTTCAGAAGCAGCAATTGGAACAGATAGAATAGCACATAAGGAAGAACGCGGCTTTGAACTTTTACAAGGTAGTGAAGTTTTTCAAGGCGAGTTATTGGGTGGCTGTTTGGAAAGTCTTTATGACATATTGACAACAACAAGATATAAGGATGAAAAAGCTGTATGTGATAAATATGGATTATTTCCAAATAAAGAAGAATGGCGAGACAAAATTCTATTTATAGAAACATGTGAAGAAAAACCTGAACCAGAACTTTTCAAAAAGGAAATAGTGGTGCTTAGAGAAAATGGAGTATTTGATGTGGTAAAAGGTGTTTTGGTTGGAAAACCACAAGATGAAGCTTATTATCAGGAATATAAAGACATTCTTATAAAAGTGATAGATAATGAGGAACTTTCAATTGTTTATAATGTGAATTTTGGACATGCGACACCACGATGCGCATTGCAGTATGGTGTGATGGCAAAAGTAGACATGAAACAGAAAAAGATATATCTGGATAAATAGGAGGCTGATATGGAATGGTTTGGAATTGTGGCATTATTGTTGTTTCTTTGTTATTCAGCGTATCCGGGAAAAGTAAAGCGTTTGGAAACGAAAGTAAAACGGTTGGAGAAAAAGCAGAGAGGAGTGGCGTATATGTCGAAGTTGATTAATGAACTTATAGGAAAACAATGTATTATCAGGTCAGAATTTATTTTTAGTTTTGCAGGAAAAACTGAGTTATCTTGCAAGATTATAGATGCAGATGATGAATGGATAAAAATTTGCTATACAGAGAAAAAGGACAAACAGGTAATTAAGCTAATGCGAATTGAAAATATCGAAGCAATAGAAGAGCAGTAAGTTTTATTTTGAAAATTCAGGTCAGCATTTTTATGAAAATATAGCCAGAAAGGCATTTGTTTAAAAGATTACGAGAGTACATAATAATGAAAAGGAGTGCATAAAGATGGAAACGCCAAGGATAGAAACGAACAGATTATTACTTCGCAAAGTACAGGAAGCAGACGTAAAAGATATTTTTGACTGTTGGATGCAGGACGAAGATGTATCAAGATATATGTGTTGGAAAGCCAGCGGTGACATTGCGGAAACACAGAGCTTTGTTCAGTTTGAATTGGAGCAGATTGAAAATGAAAAATGGAATAGGTGGATAATCGAGCTAAAAGAAACAGGAAGAATCATAGGTACCTGTTTAGTTTTCTATAATGAAGATGACGACGAGAGTCATTGGGATATATCGTATAACCTTGGAAAGAAATACTGGGGAAATGGATATATTACAGAGGCAATGAAAGAGGTCATGCGGTTCGCAGAAACTGCACTTGGAATGGAAGAATGTGTGACAGCATATGCCAAAGTTAATACAGGCTCGGCAAATGTGTTACATAAGCTTGGATTTATTGATGAGGCGGAAATTCCTTATGAATGTAACGGCGGAGAAATGATAACGGCGGGAATTTTGTGCCGATATGTAAGAAAAAAATAATTCTATGTTTGGGATTTGAAGGGCGACTCTTATGGTTAGAGACATATATGAGACAGATATTTCCACAGCTTTTGGATGGATTGTCGGAATTTTGTGAGGAGGAGATCGGATTGAAAAAAATATTCATTCTTAGCGTAATCGGTATTATCATCATCGGCGGAGTGTCTTTAGCAATAAACAGTGGAAAGTTGATTTTACCTGTAGAGAAAAAAGAATCATTTGTAGCAGAATCATATGAAAATTATCCAACTAGATTATGTGTTTCCGGGAACAAGTTAATAGATGAAAATAAAAAAGAAATAGTGCTGAAGGGCTTGATGGCTCCCGACCCACAGAAGATATTTCGTGAAGGCAACTTTTCTAAAGATTATTATGATGGTATTTTTTCATTCGGTGGTAATGTGATCAGAGTATCCGTTCATCCTGACATGTATGTGAATGATGAATATTATATGTGGAGATATATTGATCAAATTGTAAGATGGGCAGGAGAATGTGGACAATATGTTATCATAGATTGGCATTATATAGGTAATCCTGTTACGGGAGAAGGCAAAGAAATGCCTGATATTCAGAAGAATCATATGGACTTGACAAAACAATTCTGGGCACAAACTGCTTCTTATTTCAAGGATGCTCCGAATGTAATATTTGAGATTTATAATGAACCTGCATTCATTGGTTCGGAGTCGTGGGAAGGTATAGCTAAAGAAATAACAAATGTTATCAGGGAAAGTGGTGCAAATCAGTTAATCATAATTGGCAGTCCGGATTATTCTTTCAATTTAAGCTGGATCAAAAAGTCATCAATCAGCGATCCCAATGTCGCATATTCCGCTCATGTATTTCCGAACAAAACGCTTTGGAAGAAGAAAATATCGGAAATTCAGGATGAAGTACCGCTTATCGTAACAGAATGGGGATACATAGACTCAGACATTTCAGCAAGACAAAGCTATTTAAAGGGAAGCAGAGAATCCTTTGGAGAGCCGTTCGTAAATTATTTGGCTGATAATAAAATAGGATGGGTTGCGTGCTGGTACGATGACGGTTGGGAACCGCCTATATTTTCGGATGAAAATTACACGCTCACTGAGTGGGGCAAATTCTTAAAGGAATATGCTTTTAAAAGGTAGCATATGCACAGTCTTGCTACGCTGAAGCTTTTATATAGACCAGGAAGTTTTATTTCTGGTTTTGTGATAATATTAAATATACCTGGTTGAATCGGGAGGTATGAAAATGGAAAACTTTTTAGAGAACACAATGGCGTATATGAACTGGAAAGAGATAGAAGAAGCCGGGAAAAAGAAATTACCGGTTCTTTTTCCAATAGCAGTGATAGAGGAGCATGGACCACATCTTCCATTGGCATCTGATACTATATGGAGTAATTTTATTTGTAAGGAAGTAAAAAAAGAACTGGCAAAAAGAGGAAGAGAGGCACTTATTGCACCGCCATATTATTATGGTGTGAATCATTGTACCGGTGCATTTCCGGGCAGTTTTTCCTTAAAGCCTGAAACTTTCACACAGGTGCTTTATGAGCTGTTTGAAAATTTATCCGGGTTTGGATTTGAAGAGGTTTACTGTTTCAACTATCATGGGGATCCTATGCATATTGGAAGTATCATTAAGGCAATTAACAGAGCAAATAATGATTTACATATAAAGGTTAGATTTGTAATTGAAGCAATGGATCTGGAGCTAAATAACTTCAAAGGCGATGAGGACTTTTTGCATGTATTTTCGCCACAGTATAAGCCTGAATGGTTTGAAAATATGGAACAGGGTGAAGAAGGATTATTAGATATTCATGCCGGAGCATATGAAACGGGGATGCAGTGTTATATGCATCCGGAACTGGTCAATACAGAGCTTGCAAAGAAGCTTGAGTCATATTCTTTGACATATGAAAAATTAGGAAAGTGGATGGAAGGCGGAGAGAGCACAGTTTCTGTCGTGCCGCTTGGTTATGCAGGAAATCCGAAGGGATATGAAGCGGTAGCAAATATAGCAAAGGAAATCATAGAGGCTCAGGTGCAGGCCATTTGCGATGGCTTTTAATAATTGGGATGGTGGAAATATGAGTAATTTGTATGTTTCGGATTTAGATGGTACATTGCTGAGAAGTAATGAAGTAACCTCAGAATACACAAATTCTGTGATAAATTCCTTAGTGGATAAAGGAATGATTTTCTCTTATGCCACTGCACGTTCTTTAATTACGGCTAAAAAAGTTATTTACGATATGGCTCAATAGATCCCAATGGACAAGTAGATCCTATCAGGAGGTCTTAAAGATATGGAAAAAAGAATAAAAATTCAAAAGATGGAGAAGCATTTCGTGGCAGAACATACTATCATGAATAAAATTACTGGATTTTTGCTTTTTGTATTCCCGATAACGCTATTATTTATTGATTTTAAATATAGCGCAGTGGTGGCTTGTGCTGTTGCAACATTTGCTGCTATTCAAGAAGGATATGTTATAAAATCTAAGAGAAAGATAGATGCTGGTTGTCCGAAGGGCAAGGAAATGGGAGAAAGATAAAGAAAAAATAAGGAAGGAAGAACAGTAATTTTACGGAGGTAAATAAGATGGAAAAGATTTGGAAAGAACTTTATGAAAATGCAAGAATGGTTCTTAATGCACGAAGAATATCTGATTACGTTACAGCGGGAGAAGTTGGTGCAGCTATTCTTTCAAAGTCAGGAAATATATATACAGGTGTTTGTATTGATACTTGTTCAACGCTAGGGATATGTGCAGAACGTAATGCAATTTTCAATATGATAACAAATGGGGAACAGGAGATAGATAAAGTGCTTGCAATATTACCGGATGGGAAAACAGGTGCACCTTGCGGGGCTTGCAGAGAATTGATGGTTCAACTGATGCCGGATTCATATAAAGATATCGAAATTATGTTGGACTATGAAAAAGAGAAAATCATCAAACTTGGTGAGATTACTCCTGAGTGGTGGATATAAATTCAGACAGAGTATTAATTCATAAGACAGAGTTTTATTGGGAATAGGGCTTTCTCACGGGTGTAGAGGACCTATACTGTAAATTATGTATAAGTGCAGTTTATTTGACTGGTAGTGTAATTATAAGGAGAAAACATATAAATGATAGGTATTTATTTAAGTGGAACAGGAAATACAAAGCACTGCGTTGAAAAGCTGTTATATTTGCTGGATGATACTGCAAAATGTGTTCCGTTAGAACATCCACAGATTATTCATATGTTAGAGAAGCAGGACACAATTATTCTGGGTTATCCAACACAATTTTCCAATGCTCCTTTTATGGTGCGCGATTTTATTAAAAGAAATGCTTTCTTATGGAAAGGGAAAAAAGTGTTTTGCGTAAATACAATGGGGCTTTTCAGTGGTGATGGAACAGGTTGTACAGCAAGAATTTTAAAGAAGTATGGTGCAGAAATTCTGGGAGGCATACAAATTAAAATGCCTGATTCAGTCTGTGACAATAAAACGTTAAAAAAAGATATTATAGAAAACAGGCAAATCGTTAAAAATGCAGATAAGCGTTTGGAACAGATTGCAGAACAAATCAGGCAGGGAAAATATCCTCAAGAAGGGTTATCATTCATAGCACATATCAAGGGATTGTTTGGACAAAGACTTTGGTTCTATCGCAAAACGGTTGGCTATACCGATAAATTAAAAATAAGTGATTCATGCACTGGTTGTGGTTTGTGTTGTAAAGAATGTCCGATGAGAAATATCGAAATGAAAGACAATCGGGCAGTTTCAGGAGAACGATGTACCATGTGTTACCGCTGTATCAGTTTGTGCCCTCAAAAAGCAATCACATTGATTGGGGATCATGTTTGGGAACAATGCAGATATGAAAAATATGTATGACGGAATGATCTTTGTGACAGAGGCACATCCTACTCAGCTTAGATAAAAAAGTTTTAATTTAAAAAATCTGGTATTTTTATGGAGGAAATTATGTGTACAAGTTTTGTAGCTAATAAAAGAAAAACACTGGTAGGTTGGAACTTGGATATTCTTGATATGATACATCGAGTTCGAACTGATGATAATGGGGTTTATATTGAAATACTTGATGAAAAAGAGGGATGGCTACCACTCTTTGGTGCAAATTCAAGAGGGGATTTTGTGGGAATGCCTACCTGCCATCCATTTGATGAAAGGAGCAATCCAAAAGCGGACGCTCCTATTTCAATGATGCTTGATATTGATTTATTACTTCAGAAGAAAACTTTTCAAGAGATAAAATCAATTGCAGAAAGTGGACCAGTCTATAGTATTCCGGGTGTTACCTTCATGTCGGCACTTTCTGATAAAAATGGAAATGTGCTTCATATCATTCCGGGACAGGGATATAAATATTATGAAAAGCCTGAGTACGTGATACTTACAAATTTTTCACCCTTCAAAGGGGATAGTGAAAAACATCCATGGATGGGAATGGATCGATATCAAAATGCAAACGAGTTACTTTCAAAGGCTACAGAAAACTTTGATGTAAAAGAATGTTTCGATATACTGAAGGCATGCTCACAAGAAGTATGTCCTACTGTTGTGTCAATGGTATTTGATGTAAATGAAATGAAAGTATATTGGTGTGAAAATCGTCAGTGGGATAAAATAGAAATTAAGGAGTTTTCTAAAAGATAATTATTGCCATTATATTGATCGGAGCAGACAGCTTGCTGTATCGTGCTTTCAAAATAGTAGAAATAGGGACGGGGCTTGCTGTATCGTGCTTCCCAACGATACAGAAGCCCTGTCCTTATTGCGACCTATTGCGAAAAGCTTAACTAAACGTTATTGTAACTATCCCTTTTGCGAACGTATGATACAGAAGCCCCGTCCTTATTGCGACCATGAAAAAGATGGTGATATCAGCAACAGCATGTGCTATAATAAAGGCACTATGTAAAACAAAATTTGTTTTATTAGTAGAAAGGAATCTGTATGGGAACTTATTTTAATCCAAATAATGAAAGCTTTAGATGCGACAAAAGAAGTGAAATTTATATAGACAAAACAGGTCTTTTGGAGTTTTTGAACAAAAAAATATGCACGAATGCCAAGTATATCAGCGTAAGCCATGCCAGACGATTTGGAAAGTCCCATGCAGCAGGAATGATCGATGCCTATTACAGTCTTGGAAGCGATTCAGCGGAGCTGTTTTCAGATACAGAGATTGCGAAAAAGGACGGCTTTAACGAGCACTTAAATAAATATAATGTGATACACCTGGATGTATCCACATTCTGGGATTACTATAAAGACAATATCGTTGAAAAAATAGTAGAGTATGTTTTCGATGAATTCAAAAACAAATATGAAGCCCGTCTTGATTATACAAAAAATATAAGTGCTGTTTTGATGTCAATCTATGAACAGACGGACATTCCTTTCGTCATCATCATGGATGAATGGGACTGTGTAATCAGAAATGCTGCAGACAATCAGACATTAGTACACCGGTATCTTCAGTTTTTACATTCCTTGTTTAAGAGCGAGGAGTCCAAGAAATTCCTTGCGTTGGCATATATCACAGGTATTCTGCCAATCAAAAAGATCAAGGATGAGTCGGCACTAAATAACTTTGATGAGTATACTATGCTAAGCTCAGCACCGATAACACAGTACTATGGATTTACGGAAAAAGATGTGAAAGATCTCTGTGAAAAATATGACATGGACTTTGAAACGACAAAAGCCTGGTATAACGGATATCTGATCGATGGTATGCATATGTACAATCCCAATTCAGTATCAAGGGCAATGATAAAACATAAATTTGACTCTTACTGGCGGAATACATCGTCTTTTGAGACAATCAACACATTCATAACAAGAAATTTTGATGACCTGAAAGACAATATTTTAGATATGCTATCAGGTAACAAATTTGGTGTTGATGTAGGTACATTTCAAAAGGGCGTGTTGTTCATATCGATATTCTCCTTCCTTTAGAAAATGCCCTGAACATCCAGCTTCTCCACGAACTTGTTGGTGGCAACGACCACGACCAGACCCAAC
>JAFPAQ010000001.1 GCA_017424235.1 Lachnospiraceae bacterium
GAATGTTGGCATGATTCTATTGGCTGTGGGTTGCTTGGCACTGATTGTTGCAAGCGTGATGCCTCTGTAATACCGGAAAAGTTCATAGAGCAAAAATACGCCCTCGTTCCCAAACGGAGCGAGGGCGTAACTACTATATTATCTTACTATTTCAGTAGAGGTATTTATGATAAAATATATAATGGCAGTTTAGCTTGCTAAAGATACTTGCGGGAGAAGAATTATAATATGAAAAAAATAGGACGAAAACTCTTCAAATATTTAAAAACACTGATGCTTACTATACTGATTATTCTATTTGTGTTTATGGCGGTTAGAGTTATCGGAAAAGCTATCAATGGAAAGACACCGGACAATGGGGTAAACGAATCAAAGTACATTGATGTTAATGGTACGAAGCAGTGGATCAGTATATATGGAGAAGATAAAGATAATCCTGTTTTGCTTTACCTTCATGGTGGACCGGGTTCCGCTACAAGTGCTTATGATTATGCATTTACAAGAAAATGGGCAGATGTGTATACCGTAGTAACATGGGATCAAAGAAACTGTGGTAAAAGTTATGACGAGGGACAGAATAATGTGGTTCTGACTTATGATCCTATGATGAGTGATGGCAAAGCGGTCACAGAATATGTTTTGAATTATCTGGGAAAAGAGCAATTGACTCTGTTGGGACATTCTTGGGGATCTTATTTCGGCAGTAATTTAGCTCTTGCATATCCAGAGTATTATGATTGCTTCATTGGAACAGGACAGCTGGTAGATATGCATCAAAATGAAGTTGCGTTTTTGGAAATTGCAAAAAGCTGGGTAGGAAATGATTCAGAAGGTTTGGAGCTTTTGGAAAAATTGTCTCCTGATAGTTTCACAGAAGAACACTTTAATGCCAGAAACATGCTTATGAAAAAGTATGGCTATGACATGATGGTGGATGGAACGGATTACAATATGCCGGCCACAGTCATTTTTAATCCCTATTATTCCATAGCTGACTGGGTAAAATTTTTGCAGGTTGATTACAGTGTATACATGAATTTTTTGATGTCAGATGAGTTCGACAAATTCTCTCTGATAGGTAAGACTGAATATAAGATTCCATATTACAATATTAATGGAAATCGTGATTACCAGACAAATTATAAGCTGGCACAGAATTATTTCGATGAAATAGATGCTCCGTATAAAAAAATATATCTTATGGAAAACACAACACATGGATTGTTAGAATCAAAGTCTGAGGAGTTTTCGGATATTTTGCATGAGATAGCAACGGAACAGGTAAAGTATCATGAAAGCAAGTCGAATACGATACAATAAATTTGCGTTAATTTTGGAGATACCAAAATACTTGTCCCTTTTCAAGATAAATGTTGCTGACCAAATCAGTGTATAAAATGATGGATACCTCCAGCTACTCCTCATGCCTTGAAAGAAGCATGGAAGTATTGTATGATATAAGAAAGTTGGAACATTTTGCTGATTTTTTATCCATATAGAAAATGAAACAGTTCTACAAACTTGAATTCTACGGAGGAAAAATAATATGGAAAAGAGAAA
>JAFPAQ010000062.1 GCA_017424235.1 Lachnospiraceae bacterium
TGCAGAAGATAGTTTAGAAGTGTGGTAATTTTTCAGGCGGATTGCTATGGATTAGCAGTCCGCCTTTTTCAAAATCTTTACAAAAATATAAGTGGAATGTAAGAGATGTGCGTGGTACAATAGGAAGTGAAATTTGAATTTTGGGAGGTACTTAAAGATGAGAAAATGTATTCGTTGTGATGTGGAAATGCTTGAAGATTATGATGTAAAAGTTGAGGGAGGTGCATACGGATTAAAAATCACAAAACCTGGAATATTCAAAGATAATTTAGGTAAGGTTCATGCTTCGGTATGTCCTGAATGTGGATATCTTGAATTTTATCTGGAAGATACGGCGAAGATAAAAAAATAGACAAATTTCAGCCTTGTGGAGAGATTGAAAGTATGCATGAATTAGAATTTGCAGGAGAAAAACCATGAATGGAAGACATCTATTTCTTACATCCTCGGGGTTAAACGATAAGATGAAAAAGAAATTCTTTGATATTATTGGAAAGTGCCCCAAAGATGTGAAAGTGCTTTATATTCCAACTGCTGGAATTGAAGCAGATGGTGCAAGAGAGGGAATTGCAATATGTTTTCACGAACTCTTTTCAATGGGAATTCATTATGAAAATATATTAGTGTACAATCTGGAGTTGATTCTTTCTAAAAATTATCAAAGAACTTATTCTTCGTATGTTACAACTCCTTTTATGATTACTAGGCTATTAACTGTTGAGGAATTAAGACAATTTGATGCCATTTTTGTCAGTGGTGGTGAAAGTACAGTACTTTGCCGTGAAATGGTTAGAACTGGCTTTGATAGAATCCTCTATGATGCACTTGGTAATGGACTTGTATATGTCGGAATCAGTGCAGGCAGTATGTATGCCGCAGGAAATTTAGCAGATGGATTACATGTTATTGAAAATCCTATTATCCCCCATTGGAATAGTTCTGAAACAACAGCAATGCCGAATGGCAACGATGAGATTAAGCTTGCGGATGGAAAAGCTGTTTATGTAGAGGATAATTACATAAGTGTAATATGATGCACATGTAGGGTTTGTCAAATCCCAATTCTGAACACACGAAACTTTCAGTTCTCGCTTGACGAAATTTATAGGAGTTAATAACTGTTATATCTTGTTATAAAAATCTCGTCAAACCCTTGAAAACACTAAACTTTTCACTGGTGTCCTTTTCATAACATCTTGTATCGTATTATATCGTTCTATCCTTGTTTACGAATCCTCATAAGGGAAAAAATAAGGGAAAGAAAATCTGGTAACAGCTTATAACAATTTATGAAAATGACAGTTGGAACTGGATGAAATGCTAATACATTTCTATGAAAGGACTGATAAGATGAGATTGATATATGCAGATTATAACCCTCAGACGAACAGTATTGATGTAACTACATTTGAGAATTACATATTGCGAATTGACTGTAACAAGGCAGAGGATGGATTGAAAACTACTCCCTGCTCACAAAATTCGCTGAATGCTTTGGCAATAGATGAGCCATTAGAATATGTTCGACTTACATTAAATGGCGAAATGCAGGCATGGGTGGATGCGATTGACAGTTTAGAGATATGGTAAGAGTAAAATCGACTTTAGTTGTTTGTGATTAAAGTCGATTTTTTATGTGCCAATATAGTAAAAAATTAAGGTTAGGTTAAGGTTTGCTTCAAGAAATAGAAAGTATCCTCAAGTATTATGATTACAAAATAAACACTTTGGAGGGTATTATGAAATATATTAAGAATTTTTTGTATATTTTTGCAGTTGTTGCGGTAGTGGGAATCGTTTTATGCATATCAACAGTTATAGTACAGTTAGGAACAGAAGCAATTGTAAATGCTGTTGGATTTTCTTTAAAAGAGGATTGGTTATTTTCGATTAGTGGTGGCTTGGGAACTGCCATAACAGGAACGCTTTGTGCAGTTTATGTAAAAAAGAAGAATTACACAGCTTGCGTGGAAGTAAAAGAGCCTTTACATATAAAAAAGTGCTTGTACTTTAGTGCCCTCGCATGGAGTATTTGTTCAATTCTCTTTTATGCAATAACCACTGTTTTATTTGTTCGCGTATTCTCTCTTACAGATGAGGTCCATGTTATCATAGAAAAGAGTTTGACAGATATTCTTTTGATGGATATATTCTTTCCAATTTTGATAGCACCAATATTTGAAGAATTGCTGTTTCGAATGGGATTATATAGCCTGCTGAGGCAAAGATTTGGAAAGTGGTTCTCTATTGCGATATGTACGCTTGTGTTTGCTACAATGCATGGCTATTCCATTCAGGGATTTTTCGCATGCCTTACGGGGGGATTGTTGTTTATGCTAATATATGTTTCTACTGGAAATATATGGTATAGTATTATTGCGCATATGGTTTGTAATATCGATGCAAGTATTTTAAATGCACTGGAAGATAAGGGTGTTACTTTTTTAGGTATTACGGTGCAGTACGAGATGGATGGATTCAATATGGTACATCCAATGCTGGTTATACTGGCAACACTATTCTGTATAGTATGTATCATAAAAAAGATGAAAAATGCCGAAAAACAAAGCGTATAGTTAATAAACCAAGAGAAGGATGAAGGATAATATGTATAGAATTTTAGTCGTAGATGACGAACCTCAAATTGTAGAATTATTACAAATATATCTGGAAATGCAAGGACATAAGGTTACAGGTGCTTACGATGGTGCACAGGCACTTAAACTTTGGAAACAGGATAAATTTGATATGGTTCTAACAGACATCATGATGCCGCAGGTGGACGGCTATGATTTGGTTGAAAAAATCAGAAATGAGAGCAATGTTCCCATCCTTTTTCTTACTGCGAAAACCGATTTGGTTGATAGAGTAAAGGGACTGCAGATAGGTGCTGATGATTACATTTTGAAACCCTTTGATCCTTTGGAAGTTGTGACTAGAGTATCTGCTAATCTAAGACGTTGCTATGGGTATGATATGGATATACATAATAAAGAATTAGTTTGTGGTAATCTTAAACTCAGCACGGATAAATGTTCGTTAAATAAGAATGGTCAAATTGTAGAATTAACTGCTTTGGAGTATCGTATGCTGAAATTTTTTATGGAGAATCAGGGGCGTGTCTTGACGAAAAATCAAATATATGAAGCGGCATGGGAAGAAGAACAATTTCCGGATGATAACAGTATTATGGTGGCAATCAGTAAGCTTAGGGCGAAATTGCAAGAGGAACAATATCACTATATTCATACTATAAGGGGATTGGGTTATCGTATGGAGGCTAGACATGAAGAATAAGCGAAGAAAAAAACTACATAGCTATATCATGTTTTTATTGGCTGTATGTATTTTGCTAGGTTTTCTCTTGGATAATTTGAAAGACTTTTTCATTGGTTTTTTTGCCGGTTGGAATGAAATGAGTAACATAGAGGATGCCAGAATAATGTATGGTAACTTAGGGCAAATGATTGGTTGGATAATAATAGGTACCAGTTTGATTACTATCGGTGTTTGTTGTTATAAAAGTTTGCGAAGGAAAGTAACAGAACCAATTGAACGGCTAGCAAATAATATGAATGAGGTCAGAGAAGGAAATTTAACCATACGGACATTAGTAGATGGCGACTTTGAAATTATTGATATGCAGGATGCATTTAATTCCATGGTAGAGGAATTGGAAAATGCAAAGAAAATCAGAGAAATGACAGAGCAAAAGAACCAACAATTATATGCAGGGATAGCTCATGATTTAAAAACGCCTATGACCATGTTGCTAGGCTATGCAAAATTATTGGAGCAAAATAATAATGTATCTGATGAAGACAGAAATCGTTATATAAGGACTATTATTGAACAGACCGAGCATACAAATGCATTGCTGGATTCTTTGCTTGCATATACAAAGCTGGAAAATCAGTCTTATCAATTAAAGAAGAAGAAACAAGATATTGTAGAATGTTTGCGTGAATGTGTAGCCAATTATTATCCAATGCTGGAGGAAGCAGAAATACAATTGGAATTGCTTCTGCCAGAGAAAGAAATAATATGTAATTTTGATAATGTGGAAATGAA
>JAFPAQ010000007.1 GCA_017424235.1 Lachnospiraceae bacterium
AACACCGGCCAGTGGAGAAGCGTTAAGCGAAGCTGATAATGATAATCTTACTAAGAGTGGTTTGAAACAGGGATACTTAGAAGGTTCGAATGTGCAGATTGCAGATGAAATGGTTAATTTGATAGTGGCACAGCGAGCTTATGAAATGAATTCCAAGGTTATTACGACTTCAGATGAGATGCTGCAGCAGGCAAATCAGCTGAAGAGATAAGAAGTGTAGAAATGTGATTTTACAGACTTGGAGGTAGTGTTTATGGAAATAAATGGAATGAGTTCAGCCTATTCAGATTATCTTATGAATTCGGCAACGAGCGGTAAGACTTCTACATTGGAGTCGAAGCTTGATACAGATTCCTATGCGAATGCGTCAGATGAGGAGTTGATGGATGTATGCAAAGAGTTTGAGGCATATTTTTTAGAGCAGGTTTTTGATGCAATGATGAAAACAGCTACTGTTTTTTCGGAAGAGGAAAAAAATGGATATGCAGCGAAAATGGTAGACTATTTTAAAGATACTGCGGTTCAGGAGTTGACTGCACAGGCAACAGAACAAAATGGTTTTGGAATTGCCCAAACCTTATATGAACAGATGAAAAGACAATATAGTGCAATTGATCCAGCCACACTTTAGTGGCTGGTTTTTTATTGTTAGGGCAAGGCCCTGTTCTACATTGTGTAGTTTCTCAACAGAGAAACGGAACTTTGGAGAACAATAAAACCACTTGCTATGCGAGTGGTTAAAATTGCTTTAGCTTACAGTAAAAAACCTCCAATGTTATAATTAATGTAGGTTCGCCAACCGCATTAAAACAAAGGAGGTATCCAAAATGGATAGTAATAGTTTATCACACACAAAATGGAATTGTAAGTACCATATAGTTTTTGCACCTAAGTTCAGGAGAAAAGTTATATATGGGCAATTGTACCGAGATATAGCTAATATATTGAGTACATTGTGCAAGAGAAAAGGTGTAAGAATAGTTCAAGCAGAAATGTGTCGAGATCATGTACATATGCTTGTAGAAATTCCACCAAGTATGAGTGTGTCAAGCTTTGTAGGATATCTGAAAGGTAAAAGTACATTGATGATATTTGAAAGACACGCAAACTTGAAATATAAATATGGAAATAGACATTTTTGGTGTCGAGGATATTATGTTGATACTGTAGGAAAAGATGCAAAGAAAATAGAAGAATATATTCGGAATCAAATACAAGAAGATTTGGAATATGATCAAATGACACTGAAAGAGTATATTGACCCGTTTACGGGTGAGCCAGTAAAAAGAAGCAAATAAAAAAGCCCAGGGGGCTTAGCAGGAAATGATGTTGCGGCTGGCGAACCTATTCGGTGAGTCTTTAGACTCCAGTGCCGGAAAAAGACCCTTATAGGGTCAGAGCAAACCACCGGCTAAGCCGGTGGTACTGATTAGGAAAGTGTTGTAGCGTAGTGTGCAATAAAAATGTTGTATTGAACACAAAAATAATACTCCCTTTTCGGAATTGTGTGTCTGATGGATTAGCATGAATAATTCTACATTTTTTATGTATAAATCTACATCACCATTCAAAGCATAGCTGACTAGTGAAGAATTTGCTCATAAATTCAATACAATTTTTATAGGCTTGTTCCCAAGGTGGAATGGGCCTATTCTATTACGTTGAAATATATTTGATAAAATTTTTATTGATTTTGTAATGAGAAAAATTTCACAAAATATTCACATAAGAAACACAGCTTAAACGAATTTTTCTTTTACAATGATTTTGACTGCCCTTTTTATGAATGCAGAAGCTTTGGGAGTTCATAAAGAATCAAATGTGATGGGATATGAAAATAAGTTGTTTGATACATCCAAAGTACATACTTAAAATATTATAATGGATGACTGGGATGAGTTTTTGAATAATGCCAAAAGTGAAGAATACTATAACTGTGATATAGAGTTAGATGGCGAGAAAATTAAAAACATTGCAATCAGAGGAAAAGGAAACACATCT
>JAFPAQ010000063.1 GCA_017424235.1 Lachnospiraceae bacterium
AAGTGGTATGGTAACTCTCTCAAGGACTCTGTCAACCATGAGCAGATACAGCCACAAAATACTTCTGATGACAAATAAACCGGCAATCTTTATACCATTTTTTAATCTTTCTTTATTAATCTCTGCTTCTTCAAAATCATCTTCTTTTTTCTTTTTCAATCTGTTTAGTAAAGATATACCTGTACCTGAGAAAATTTCCATTGAAATAAGTATCGCATATGCAACTATAACTGCATATTCCAATGCTATCTGCAAAGTAAAGTCAGTTTCTTTAGCTCTGCCTGATGCAAGCTGCAAAATATTACCAAACTTATCCATTATCATTTTTTTGTACAGCCACAGTGCTTCATCAAAGCTGTTCTTACTGACATATCCAAATGTGGATTTTAATGTATCACTCTGTCCATTTTTTGCCATTTTCTTTTGATATTCAGCTATTGATTCAAGTACCCATGTATCTATGGAATCGTCCAGTGCAAAATTGTAATTTTCCAAAAGAGTGAATGACTCCTGTGACAATCCTATACTATCATAAAATTCTTTATTCTGTGAATATGAGGGAAGCTCATAAAAATCATATACCTTTGTTCTTGCATCAAAATATTTCCTAAAGCCTGTCCAGTCACTGTCACCATATGCAAGCTTGTCAAGGGACAGGGCTGCAAGCATTACAATAAGTACACTGCCTATAAGTAAAAGATATTTTCTAAAATTGATACTTGTAAATATCTTCTTTTCATTGCCCCACTTGCACAGACCTGCAAACAAAAGAAAAGGCAGCAGCATTATGCACACTTCTGTTCTTATCATAAAAGACAATACCACAAGAAATGCAGGTATAATATTTTTCTTTAAAAATTCCCCGACCTTATCTGTCATATCTTCTGTTATGAAAAGAAAAATTGCACCAGTCATACATATGCCTGATGTAACACTATACTGTATTATAACCACCTGTCTGAAGCAAAGCCCCAGTACTATAAGCACTTCAAATGCCAGAGCAATCACCATCTGAATCTTGTTTTTCATTAATCTGATAAGCCGGTCTGCTATAAGTGCAAAAACCGCATACTGACATACGCACAAAAACAAGCCATACCATGGTATCGCAGGGATGGCTCTGTAGCAGACAGCAAGTATAAAGGACAATGGATACAACATCTGAATGCAATATCCACTTGGGATACCGGTATATGTACCTGATATAATGTCCTTTATTGCTGTGTCATCATTTAAATCATAATAAAAATCAAATAAAACTGAAGGGATAATAATAAGCAGTGCTGTTACAAGCACAACACCACACAATCTGTTAAAACCCCTTTTTGTGTGGTTATCCATCATACGTGATAGAACTCCTTAACCTTGCTTACTATATAATCTACCTCTGACTCCTTTAATGTATAGAACATAGGAAGTCTTAAAAGTCTTTCACTCTCTTTGGTGGTATATTTATCTTCACCATGGAATCTACAGAATTTAAGTCCTGCCGGTGCACTATGTAATGGTACATAATGCGATGCAGGAAGTATTCCGCTTTCATCCTTAAGAAAACTGAAAAGTCTGGTTCTCTCTTCTAAATCCTTAGTCTTAATATAATACATATGCGCATTGTGAACACAGTGCTTTGGTATATAAGGAAGCTCTATCAAGCCTCTTTCTTTAAGCGGCTGTAAAAGTTCATCGTACTGCTGCCATCTTGTAAGTCGAAGCTCATTTATCACATCAGCCTTTTCAAGCTGAGCCCATAAATATGCTGCATTCATATCACTTGGAAGATAAGAAGAACCATAATTCTGCCAACGGTATTTATCTACCTGACCTCTGTAATACTTTGAACGGTCTGTTCCTTTCTCTCTTATTATCTCAGCGTCATCAATATATTTTTCATCTTTTATGAGAATGGCACCACCCTCACCCATACTGTAATTCTTGGTCTCATGGAAAGAAAAGCATCCAAAATCACCAATCGCTCCAAGTGGTTTTCCCTTATATGAAGCCATCATTCCCTGAGCAGCATCTTCAATAACCAAAAGATTATACTTTACTGCAAGCTCCATTATGGTATCCATCTCACAACCGACTCCTGCATAATGAACAGGAACAATTGCCCTTGTCCGCTCAGTTATTGCTTCCTCAATAAGCTTCTCGTCAATATTCATTGTATCCGGTCTGATATCAACAAACACTACTTTTGCACCTCTTAATACAAATGCATCTGCTGTAGATACAAAGGTATATGAAGGCATTATTACTTCATCCCCCGGCTTAATATCTGCAAGAAGTGCTGCAAGCTCAGTAGCATGTGTACATGAAGTGGTGAGGAGACACTTGGCTGTGCCGGTTCTCTCCTCGATCCATTCATTACATTTTACTGTATATGAACCATCGCCGCATATTTTCTGTCTGTCTATTGCATCTTTTATATAATCCAATTCTTTTCCTGTAAATGGAGGAACATTAAAATTTATCATATATGTGCACCTTTCGAAATGATAACTAATGAGCATCAAAAAATTTTTGTCACTTTACATCATATAATACTAGCAATAGTTCAATTTTTCAAGTTAATCCATTATAATCTTTTATAACTGTTTTATATCTTTTCCTTAATTTCAAATGTCATGGTATCAAGCTGTATGCCACTTTGTGCAAAGAAAATCTTGAAGAAGTTGTTAGGACTTAAAAATGCACCTATATCATGCACCAGTTCAACATACTCTCCACCTGTGCCATTGAAGGTAACTGTACCCATACATGAACCATTTGTAAAGAAGGATACCGGCACCTGTGCAACCTCACCTGCATCTATCTTTAATCTGAGTCTTATCTGATACATTCCCTTATGTGTTATCTTAATACCATAAATATTGGTTGCACCCTTTGAAGTATCCACGGTTGAACCATCTATTACAAGCTTTTCATCCATTTCAATATAATTAAGGTCAAAATTTACCTTATCTTCCTCGCTCATATTTTCAATAGCCTGTTTTTCTTCCTCGCTTATAAGTCCTCTTTCTCTTATCATTACATAAGATTTCATGATTACCTTAAGTATTGCCATCGCACTTCTCTGTAATGCACCTCTTGTAAGTGTACCATTTTCAAGGCTCTCCTTAAGATTGTCATCATTTGCATTCTCTTTGGAAGAACGTGTAACCATATATACATCATTCCGGCATCTGATCATTGCTGCTGTATTTTTAATTGAAGGCTCTCCACCTTCTTCGTTAAGATCAGCCCACCAGTCTGTCATTACAAGACCATCATATTTCCATTCCCCACGAAGAACAGTTGTAAGAAGGTCAAAGTTACTTCCTGTCCAAAGACCGTTTAATGAGCCGTAAGTACTCATTATCATATATGCATCGCCTTCCTTAACTGCGATTTCAAAGGTCTTAAGATATATTTCACGAAGTGCTCTCTCTGAAACTACAGAATTAAGGCGTCTTCTGTTAAATTCCTGATTATTTGCGGCAAAATGCTTGATTGTACCTGTCACATCATATTTATGCATTCCTCTAAGCTGTGCTGCTGCCATTTTACCTGTAAGGAGAGGATCTTCAGAAAAATACTCAAAATTACGTCCATTTAATGGATTTCTGTGAATATTGATACCAGGTCCTAACAAGCTGTCAATATGGTTCTTTCTAAGTTCAAGTCCTTCCATCTCATATAATTTTTCTGAAAGCTCTTCATTAAACGAACATGCAAGACATGTACCATTGGGCAAACTGAAGGCATATGTTCCGCAGTCCATACGGATACCGGAAGGACCATCTGAACAGCATCCGCAAGGTATTCCATAAGAAAGTAAAGAATCTGTCACACCACCAAATGCAGCACCTGTACCGGGAGTTACCTTTGGTGAACTCATGCCCTCACCTCTTACTATACAGCAAAGGTCTTCATCACTTAACTGGGCAACAAAATCCTCAAGTGACACCTTTCCTTCGCATACATCCTTTAACAGATATCCCTTATTGCCTGTATATGGTATATCTGACGGCTGGCTTTTGCTGATAAGCTCCTTTATGTCATACTGTCTTAAAGGCGCATCCTCAAACTCAAGTTTGATTTCTCCCTTTTCACTTACTGCATGCATTCTCTTAAACGGAGTTATAGGTGCAAGTGCTGAAGAAAGCTTTGAAATCACCTTTATTTCAGGTATCTCAAACTCCCCTGCAAGAACTGCATCTCTTACATTGTTTCCAACATAAACTTCATACTTTCCTGCCTCAAGCACATAACATGACTTATTTCCGGTAACGCCACTGTCATCATATGAAGCGTATTTGTATTCATCTATGTCAAACTTGATTACCTCTTCTTCATCAGCATCAAGAGTACCTGTCTTTGCAAATGCAACAAGGTTGCGTACAGGTTTTCCAAGCCTGCCCTGTGCAGGGTTAACATATACCTGAACAACCTCCTTACCCTTTACATTACCTGTATTTTTTACCTTTACTGACAGCTTTATACCATTTGAAGCGGTAAATGCTGTTCTTTCTATATCAAAATTTGTGTATGAAAGACCATATCCAAAAGGATACATCACCTTATCCTTTGCAAAAGTCTCAAAATATCTGTAGCCTACAAAAATATCCTCTGCATAGTAAACATCTTTTTCATCACCATAATAAGGTGTTGATGGATAATCCTCAATAGAATATGCAATAGTGTCTGAAAGCTTTCCACAAGGGTTTACTCTTCCCATGACTACATCAGCAACTGCATTTCCACCTTCCATACCACCCTGCCATACATACATAACAGCCTGTGGATTGTATTTGCTTACCCAGCTCATATCTATAATATTACCAACATTTAATAACACAATAACCCGTTCAAAAGCTGAGCATACTTTCTGAAGCATATCCTCCTCTTCCTCTGTAAGACAATAGCTTCCGGCATCTTTTGAGTTGTCTTTATCCTCACCTGCTGTACGTCCGATAACTACTATTGCTGCTTCCGACTTCTGCGCAGCAGCAGAAACTATTTCTTCATCAAGAGGCATCTCTTTCTGGCACCATGGCTCCTGTCCCCAGCCTGCCCCAAGCTCAACAGGATTATTCTTTCTCCACTCTTCATAAGTATCAATAAGTTCCTGATTAAGCCTTATATCTTCCTTTTTAAGTGCATCTATGATACTTACAACATATTTGGTATTTACCATACCGCCTGAACCGGTTCCGCTCTTATAATAATCAAACTGTATTCTTCCAAATACTGATATTTTTTCGCCCCTTTTGAAAGGCAATGCATTATTGTCATTCTTTAAAAGAACAGCCCCCTCTGCTGCGGCCTTTCTTGCAAGCTTTGCGTATTTTTCCCAGTCAATCACGAATCTGTTCTCCATGTTTCTTCCATCCTTTCTCACAATCAATACAATAGGTAAAACGTAGCTGTGAAAGCTTAGTTCCCAACAGTTACAATTTATTTAATAAATACACTAAACACATCATTTGAGAAGCTTTTAACGTATTCATTTTTTTCCATAAATTCTCTTATCAAAATAAGCTTCCTGTATTTATAGGTATCCATGCCCTTTTCCATATACATTGTGTCAAGATAAGCCACAGCATCATTTCCCAGAATAACGATTGGATAATCTTCATCCCTATTTTCAAGCTCTGTAAGATTATTTTTCAAAAGCTCCAGACTGTTAGAATCCAAATCCACCCATGTAGTGTATATAGCGGGTTTTAAATCAAATAAATATGATACCGCCGGAATATCCCCAAATAAGATTACCTCAGAAGCTTTTAAATCGTTTTGTGAAATAAATTTTCCTAACTCCTCTACTGCATTTTTCTTTAAGATAGCTGTATTCAGATATCTTAAAGCAGTAAACTCATTTGTCTGAACCTGATATTTCTTGTCCTTCATACTCTCTGCATCATGAAATACAAAGAAAACGCCAAATAACACGCTTTGCAAAACTGTGCAAAAAATCACTGCGCACAATACAAATTTTAATGCAAAATATGCCTTTTTATCAGCAACAAATTTGCTATGAGCTATTTCTTCAAACAGCAGATAAAGCATATATGCTGAGCACGGTGCTACAATATACAGGTTATTGATTATCGGATACAACCCATTATTGCTGCCAAGGGGAGTAATAAATATAATTACCGGCAAAAATACTGACCACAGTTTTATATCTGCATCTGTCTTACCACGTAACAAAAATATTATGCACATTATTATTACAATAATCAGATAAACTGTTACCCATTTATACATGCAAAAATATTCACTGTAATCAAAATCAAACATTCCCCTGCCATAACAAAGCCTGAGCAGTATTGCAAAACCTGCTGCAAATAGTACTTTATATAATAAATCCCACAAAGGATTTTTACTGTTTACACACTTTTGCAAAAATTTTGCTGCTATAATACCCAAAATAGCATATACCACAAACAACAAAAACCAGATGCCATAGCAAAAATAATCATTAAACATTGACATTATCATTGAAGAAGACTTGTAATCTGCTGCATTTTCAGTCATTCCAAAAAGCCAGGATATCATATTGGGATATGCACTAAAGCCATATTTGATACATATGCAAATAAGTGGTATGATAGCACCCAGTAAATATCCTGTAATACAAAATAATGTCTTTTTTATCAAAATCATGTACTTATTATTTGAATTGTCTGTGCTATCAGCACAATTGTTTTTCCAATTCAAATCATTAACAATACAATTATACCATAGTGGAATTATAAATGCCATATAGGTAATATTGGGCATTCTTACCATTACTGCAAGTCCAAGTACTATCCCCGCAGTAATATACAATGTATTTTTTTCCTCTTTAATGGCCTTATATAGAATAATGACCGCAAAACTCATAAATATATAGCCAAGATTCTGATATAATATCACGGACGGAGACCAGCAAAGCGACAGACCAAATATCTCAGCTATAAACAGTATAACATGATTATTTTTCATTTTACCGGTTGTTTGGACAACAAAAAATCTATACACAAAAGCAGCAGTAATACCGATAAATGCTGATGTGTATAAATTCATCCCTACCCATGTATTTCCGAATGGAAGCTTTGACAACACCATTCCTGTAACATTGGCAAGATATGTTGCAAGCTTCCATCCCTCATGCATTGTATCAAAATATTTATAATTTCCAAGCGAATATCCGGCATCCATAAGATCAAGTCCCACAAATGCCTTTCGCATAGGATAAACAAACAATATAATGGTAAAAATCCATTCTATCAATCTTTTCTTTTTATTTATGTTTTCTGAGCTTTTCAATTTTTTCTCCTATTGTCTGACGTAACAATTCAATAAAGGTACATGCCGCATAAACAATAAGTACTGTTACTATCAAATTAAGTATAAATACAAAAGAGGAACCTCTTAAAAGTGTATCACTGTCAACAAATATCCCCCATAAACCTCTTATATCAATATGCTCATGTATAAGATATACACCAAAGGTAGCACCTGAAAGCTTTGTTATCAGATTACAAAGGGGTACATTTTTGCTTATATCCTTCTGTTTCTTTGAATATATGTCAAACAGACAGAACAAACCAACAGCACCTGTATAACATAATAAGAAATTATAAGAATAGCTGTAGGATAACATTGTATTAAACATTCCCGTTATCATATAAACCTGTCTTAATGCTACGAAACATGCAAATACAAGCATCTGGCTGAAAACATATATCATAAACGCTGTTCTCTTATTTTTTACAAAGCTTATACCAAACCTTTTGATATAGCCTCCTGTTATATATACAGTCACAAACCAAAATGCATCATATCCATATTTATCCCATGGAAGCTGCATTGGAATAACTGTTTTTGAAATACAAAATACCAAAAGCAGGATACCGAGCAGTATCTCTATATCTTTTTTTTCTAGCTTTTCGAAGCCTGCATTAATAAATGGAATAAAAATGCACAATATGACATAAGAGGTTGCAAACCAGTAATGCTCTGTAACTATTGGAAATACATAACAAAATATCTTATATATATCAGGTTTTGCCAAATCTCCAATATTGAACATTGCTGCCACACTAAAAATAATTCCCACAAATACCGAATAGAATATTACTTTTATCCACACATTGTATATTCTTTTCCACACAGAGGAGCCGTTATTACCAATACCAAAATATCCGCTGATAAGCACATAAATATTTACAGCAACCACACAGAAGGCTTCAACAAACCATGCGATATAACCATTTGAGGATATATTCTCACTATAAGGCTCTGTGAGCAATCCACCTTTACTCAGATAATGAAGACATACTATCATAAGCATTGCCAATATTCTGAGTATTTCAAACTCTAGCTGACGTTGCTTTTTCTGCACTGCTTTTACCGCCTTTCCTCCAGCTCTAATATTGCCTGTGCTATCCTGACCGCACCTTTGCCATCGACAAGCTGTCTTTCCTCATTACTAAGCAATTCTCTGTATTCTTTATCACAAATACACTTTTTAAGGGCATTGACAATATTATCCACTACCTGCATATTTTGATAAGCATCATTATCAAGATTAAAACAGCCTGCATTTACGACGTTTATAAGTCTTGCAAATGCCTCTGCTCCCTGCCTTTGATTTTCTGCATAATAAAAACTTATAAAAGGGATTCCAAGTGCACTGACCTCATAAATCGTACTTCCTGTTGCTGTTATCACAACATCACATTTCTTTATCAGCTCACTCAAATCAGACAGTCCTGTATAAATAATAACATTTTGCTGTTCCTTATACTCTTTTTTCATTCTGTCAGCATTAGTATTAAAAGGACCACTTACAACATGAAATCTGATATTTTTAAATGCAGCTTCCTTTGTAAGCTTTTCAAGCATAGCGCCTGTGGCATAATTAGGATCACTGCCACCGGTAGTTATCATTACATCAGATACAATGTCCTTTATTAATGTATTACATTGTACATTACTAAATTCTTTTCTTAAAGGCTGATATTTTACTCCCAACATAACCCTGTCAGGTTTATGTTCTATTTCATTGCCCAAATATTTATCTGCAATATCAGTAGCATATATATTATAATTTATTAAAAGATCAACAGGATAAGAATATCCCATATCCTCAAGGCATACCACCTTTGCCATTCTTCTTAGCTGCTCATAATAGCTTACTGTTACCTGATAGCTGTCTACAAGCACAACGTCCGTTTTATCCTTGCTTAAAATATTAGCTAACAGTGGAATTTCTTTCTCCATCCGGCGATAATCATTATCAATTGTAATCGCTTCATAGCCTCTGTCATTTATTATTTTAAGGCAACAGTCAATGTCCTCTTTATCAGCATTTTTAGCAAGAATAAAAACCGGCTTTTTTGAAGCATCTGCAATATCTGATATTGCATCTGATATGGAAAGACACCTCATTATATGTCCCATACCTATATTAGTATTGCCATCTGCACGTACATATATCATTTAGTAGCTGTATCCTTTCCTGACTTATCTGACGCATTTTCTTACTAACATAAAGGCTTCTGCCCTCTGCATACCTGCTGCCATTCCTCTTGTTCTTGACAACACATCCATACCGGTAAGACTTCTTGGATGTGGAAATTCACAAAGCTCTGAAACATAACAGTTCATAGCCTGTTCCTTTTTATCATAATAATCTGTTATATCCACAAACACATTAGGACAAAATGCAGGCTGTGCACTATAGTCAAAATTCCACTCTGAAGAAGACAGGGTTTCAAACGCATAGACCTCCTTAACACAATAATCACCTATTGGTCTTGTAGCAGTAAGAACTGCCCTTGCAGTATACTGATGGTCTATATTGAGGTCTCCGCTGTAATGTGTATATATTATATCCGGCTTAAGCTCTCTTATCTTATGCTCAACCGCCTTTACTATATCCAGCAAATCAACCTGATCAAATCTGTTATCCGGAAAATCAGCAAAGAATATATCACTGTATCCTACTGCCTTTGCACTTTCCATTGTATTTTTATGAAGACTTTCCACCACTTCTTTACTGATATCTTCTCTGTGTTCTCCTCTTGAGGTCTGTCCCTCTCCGAGAATTATTGCATATACTTTATCACCATTTGCAACATGACGTGCAACACTGCCACCTACTCCAAGTATCTCATCATCAGGGTGGGCAGCTACTACTAAAATATTACTCATACCATCACCATGCTTTCTTTAAAAGGTGCTTTTGACACCATTTTACTTTAATTTACTCTCGTAATCTTTTTAAAAGTTACCCTTGCGCTCAGTTCGTTTCCATCTGCTGATTTTGCAGCATCCTCAAATTCAAGCCTGTAGTCTCCAAAGTCAATATAAGCTCTTGGGTATCCCTCTGCATCAAGCATTCGGATATAATCATATATTTTTTCAATATCCATGTCTGAGGTTATTTTTCCATCCTCCGGTTTTCTGCGCCTAAATATGACCGGTTCTCCGGTCTGCGGCTCTGCCACTATCTTTCCACCAAGAAATTCCGGTATCATTTCACTAAAGATAGTCTCTGAACATCTGACAAATATCTCATGTGCAGCCCCCTCAAGAGACAAGGGCTTTTTCATATATACAGGTCCGGCATCTATCTGTTCTGTTACCTTTATTGCCGATATTTTAGTATCCTTATGACCTCTTACAATAAGATTCTGCAAAGGACTTCCGCCTCGTCCATAAGGCAGATCCGTCATATGAAACACAACACATTCAAAATTGTCAGTTATACTTTTGGGAATAATATATGACCAGTGTGGAAAGAGTACATAATCAGGTGCAGCTTCGCACAACCCCTCATAAGTAAGCTCCTCCTTCCTGGTATATATAATAATCTCATGTATTCCCTCATATTTGTTTTTAAGTGCAATGGCACGCTCTATATTCCATGATTTTATTGTCGCAATTACAATTTTCAATATAAATACCCTTGCTTTCCCTAATGTCTTAACTTATATACAAACTGCAAAAAATCTTCCTGCTCCTCTTTTTGAAAACCACACTTAGTAAATGCCAAAGCAGATGCGATATTGGTATATTTTACCTGACCTATAAGTCTGTCAAACTGATTTTTGTTTTGTTCAAGCATATCTACAAGTGCTCTAAGCATCTTACTACCCAGTCCTTTTCCTCTCAGATTGGGAGCTATACTATAATCAATAAACGCAGCTGTATCCTCTACATTGAGTCTTATCTGTCCTATATCTTCTGTTATTATATTTCCATCAATGACCTTTTTAGATACAAATATATATTGTAATACCTCATCATCTGCGAGTATTCTGTTATACCATTTTACATGATTTTCATATGGAATAGGTTCCATATGAAATGCATTTGCTCTTACCTGTGGGTCATTTGCCCACTCAAAAATTTTGTCCATATCAGAAGGCAAAGCCTCACGAAAATAGTATTCTGTTTCATTTAAGTTCATACTATATCCTCAAATTTAAGTGGTGTACCGCGCAAAATATCCTTATTTGCTTTTTTACCTAATACTTCCGGATAGTATTTAGGGCTTATTCCATAAGCAGGTCTGATACTTCTGATATTTTCGCTTGTCAATTCCTCCCCTGCTTTAATATCCTTCACCACAAAAAGTGAACGCCTGAAGTTTGCATTGGTCTTTTCCTGCTTAGAAACACCATAAGTCACCTTACCCATTGCCTTTTCAACTTCTCTTACATAGTCAACCATTTCCCTGAATTCATCAGGCTCCATTGAAAATGTTGAATCAGGATTCTTAATAGCTCTGCTTATGCAAAAATGCTTTTCAATAATATTTGCTCCCATTGCAACTGCTGTAGCAGCACTGAAATGTCCCATTGAATGGTCTGAAAGTCCAACAGGTATATCAAATCTTTTCTTCATATCTGTAATAGTACTTAAATTCATCTGCTCTGCAATCGCAGGATATGCACTTGAACACTTCATAATGGCAAGCTTACGGTTTCCCTCACTATAAATCGCATTTATTGCTTCTTCTATCTCTTCAAGAGTTCCCATACCTGTTGACATTATTATTGGCTTACCCTTTGAAGCTATGTATTTTAATAATGGAATATCTACCAGTTCAAAGGAAGCAATCTTATAAAAGCTCATTCCAAGCCCTTCAAGAAAATCAACAGAGGTATTGTCAAACGGAGTTGAAAGAAAATCTATTCCTGCCTTGTCTGCCTCATCCTTGAGCTCCTGCTGCCATTCCCATGGAGTATATGCCTTCTGATAAAGTGAGTAGAGATTTTCTCCTTCCCAGGTACCCTCTCCAATGTTGAAATACTCATTATTGCAGTCTATCGTCATAGTGTCTGCTGTATAAGTCTGTATCTTTACACAGTCAGCCCCTACCTCTTTTGCAACATGTATCATTTCCTTTGCTCTTTCTATACTTCCTGCATGATTAGCTGACATCTCAGCAATAATGTATGCAGGAGCACCATCACCAACTTCTCTTCCATTTATGAAAATATTATTCATATACATACCTTTCTTCAATCTGCAAATCAAAACCTGTATTACATTTCCTTTAATATACGATATTTCATCTCAGCAATCTTCCAATCATCAGGAGTATCAATATCCTGTACGTTTATTTCTTCCTGAATAAAAGGTACTACATTCTTCATCCATACTACCTTCTGTTTCCTGAAGCTATCCACGTTAAGACAATAAAACTGCCCACAATCATGATACAAAGGCTCAAGATCCTGTGAACGCATCTCCATATATTCAGGCCACTTTGGAGTAAGTCTTCCCTCTTTAATGGTAACGCATCTTTGTGGTGGGAAAGAAAATTTGACAACAGGAATACATGCATCTGCCTTTTCCTGATCTAAGAGCATCATTGCTGTCTTTATTGCATAAGAAGTAACAAACGGTGCGGTTGGATAAATACAACACACTCTGCCAAACTGCATACCAATGCGCTCATAGCAGTCAAGCACCTCTTCAATCACATCTGCAGTAGCCGCAAAATCATTAGAAGTCTTTTCGCTTCTCATAAATGGCACCTTTGCACCTGCTCTTCTTGCTATCTCTGCTATTTCTTCATCATCAGTAGACACCATCACTTCATGAAATAAGTCTGCCTGCAATGCTGCCTGAATACTGTATTCCAAAATTGGTTTTCCTAAAAATGGCTTTACATTTTTTCGTGGAATACGCTTGCTTCCACCTCTTGCTGTGATAATAGCAACACTTTTCATACAAATAACCTTACCTTTCCTGTAACCTGCAAACTTGTTTTACCATTACTATTCACTAATCCCGTGAATGTAACAATTTATGCGTAAAAAGCCCGGTCACAATACCAGGCTCTTTAACTCATCTTTATTACATTATTTTTTATAATAATCTACTATTTTTCCTACTGCTTTTATAACATCCTCTACATCACTGTCTGTCATAGAATAGTATAAAGGCAGACTCATCATTTCATTGTAAAGTTTTTCTGCATTAGGACAAATACCCTTCTGATATCCAAGTCTCTGATAATGTGGATGCCAGTAAACAGGTATGTAATGTACATTACAGCATATATTTTCAGCTGCAAGTGCTTCAAAAAAGCCTTTGCGATCAATATTTAACATTTCAGGTCTGATTCTGAGTATATAAAGATGCCTTGTAGTGTCAGACTGTGGAATCTCCTGCTGTACGAATAATTCAGGAATCCTTGAAAAAGCTTCATTATATCTGTTGACTATTTGTTTTCTTCGGTCTGAAAACATCTTTAATTTATCCAGTTGACTAAGTATAAGAGCGCACTGAATATCTGTCATTCTATAGTTATAGCCTAAATCTATCTGCTCATAATACCAGCCACCATGAGATTCATTCTCCAAAAGCTCTGCATCTCTTGTTATTCCGTGTGAACGGAAAAGTAAAAGTCTTTTATACAGTTCCTCACTGTTTGTAAGTACTGCACCACCTTCTCCACCTGTTACTGTCTTAACCGGATGAAAACTAAAGGTAGTCATATCTGCAATACTACCCACAGGCTGCCCATTATATTTTGTACCTATTGAGTGTGCTCCATCTTCAATAAGCACAATGCCTTTTTCATGGCACATTTCCAAAAGTGAATCTAATTCAACTGCCTGCCCTGTAAAATCAACGGCTACCACAGCCTTTGTCTTATCTGTTATTTTCGCCTTTACGCTTGCTGGTGAAATATTATAGGTATTTGGATCTATATCTGCAAAAACGGGCTTTGCTCCACAATATAGGCCACAGTTTGCTGATGCAGCAAAAGTAATTGGAGTAGTGATAAGCTCATCACCTTCACCCACACCTGCTGCAAGTGCCGCTATATGCAAAGCTGCAGTTCCATTGCTGCACACTACTGCATATTTAGCTCCTGTAATCTCGCAAAGCTTTGCTTCAAGCTCAGTCACCTTAGGTCCGCAGGTAAGATAATCACTTGTAAGTACCTGCGTAACGGCTTTTACATCTGCTTCATCTATATACTGGTGCCCGTAAAAAAGCCTGGTTGCTCTTACAGGACTTCCACCTTCAATTGCCGGTCTTTCCATAATTTCCTCCGAATATCACTCGTGTAAATCAGTCTTCAAAAGCTCTCTGATCTGTTCAACCGAAAGCCATTCTGTGTTATTTCCTGATGAATAATAGAAGCCTTCCTCAACAGGTTTTCCGGTTGGCTCCGGACGCTTTGAATCCTGCCAGAACATCTGTGGATAAATGATATAATGTTTATCATACTCAAAGGTTGTCATTGAATCCTCTGCTGTTACCATTACTTCATGAAGCTTCTCACCCGGGCGAATTCCTGTCTCAACAGTTTTGATTCCCGGAGCCATTGCCTCTGCAAGATCAGTAATCTTAAATGAAGGAATCTTACTGATAAATGTCTCTCCACCTTTTGCCTCTTCAAGAGCCTTTATAACGAGTTTAACACCTTCTGTAAGGCTTATCCAGAATCTTGTCATTCTGTAATCTGTGATTGGAAGCTCAGTTGCGCCTTCATCAATAAGCTGTTTAAAGAATGGAATAACTGAACCACGGCTTCCTGCAACATTACCATATCTTACAATTGAGAAATTTAACTCTTTATCTCCACAATATGCATTTGCTGCTATAAAAAGCTTATCTGAAACAAGCTTGGTTCCACCATATAAATTTACCGGATTTACAGCCTTGTCTGTAGACAAAGCTACTACCTTCTTTACATCTGTATTTAACGATGCATCAATTACATTCTGTGCTCCAACAACATTGGTCTTAATAGCCTCATTAGGATTGTATTCACATGCAGGCACCTGTTTCATGGCTGCTGCATGGATAACATAATCAACTCCCTGAAATGCTCTCTTCATTCTCTCATAATCACGAACATCTCCGATAAAGAAACGAAGCTTTTCCTTATACTCAGCAAACTCATTTGCCATCATCCACTGTTTGAACTCATCCCTTGAGTATATTATTATTTTCTTTGGATTGTAATTTTCAAGCACATACTTTGTGAAGCATTTTCCAAAAGAACCTGTACCACCTGTAATCAATATAGTTTTGTTATCTAACAACATCGTAATATTTCCTCCACACGGATCTTCAAATCTATTTTAGGTCATTTATGCCTTTACTGATTAATCATTTTATCACATTATTACCCAAACGTCAAAAAATTATAAATAATTGTAGAATTTGTACATTCCATAAAAAATACACCCTCAAAACCGAGAGTGTATTTTCAAATATACTATTTTCCCCATTTCAGGTTCTGCATGTCGATCTTGAATGTGATGGTCTTGATTCCACCGTATTCGCCGACTCCGCGTACAGTGACGCTTGCAGTGCCT
>JAFPAQ010000064.1 GCA_017424235.1 Lachnospiraceae bacterium
AAACATTCCATGAGAATTGTAAAAACATGCTGTCACTTCAAGACAAAGTCTGATAGGATCGTCGTTTAAGCCTATTGGTATCTGATGCCATCTGCTTCCGGGCGAAGAACCAAACATTCTTGATATATTCGTGTTGTCCTCATAAATGAGATGGTCATTTATATATACATTTACGAATGAATTACGACTTCTCATTATTAGAACAGTATTCTGTTTAGTTGGCGATAGTGTAGTATATATTTTTTCGGCAATAAGTTCATCCTTGGTGGTAGCATTAAAGCTATCCAGTGTGGCAGGATTTCCGTACTCATCATGCCATTCATATTCAGATAAATCAATTACATCATATTCCCGAGCATTAAAAAACCCAATTATAACTGATAATATACATATAGCTGTAATAATGGGAATTGCAAAAAAATATGGGTGTATATTTTTGACAAAAGTTGTTTAGCTTATTATTCATTGGTTTTCTCCATATGATTAAAATATTGAAATAGAAAATCTATTATTATTTATATAGGTCATATTCTGCGAGGTATTTTTATAATGAAACCCCGAGTTATTTTATTTAACTATTATTTGAAGAAATAAAACAACTGGATAAGTGTATACATATATGATAAAATATGTTAGAGAATAATTCAATATTTAAAATATTAATTGAATATTTAAATGATACTTTGATTTAATCTGTTAAAGAAGCGGCGAGAAATAAATAATCTATGGAGATATGTGAGATTTATGGGGACTTTTACTATTTCGGAATTGCAGAATATGATTAATGTCAATATGGGGGATTATAAGATATCAAAGGGAGACAGAAAGCTTATTACAAGAGACCTTGGTTCCT
Organism: Lachnospiraceae bacterium; assembly: GCA_017424235.1. Lineage (GTDB taxonomy): Bacteria > Bacillota > Clostridia > Lachnospirales > Lachnospiraceae > COE1. Next base: position 854 of record JAFPAQ010000064.1, read on the forward strand.
GTGTTGGAATATCTATGTATGACCCGCAGACAGGAGTTGGTGGACTTTTACATATTATGTTGCCACACTACAATACTTTGGAGAAAAGAATACCGGTAGTATATGCAAAATATGCAGATACAGGTATAGAGGAGATGGTAAGAGAGCTTACCTTAAATGGAGCTGTGCGTTCCAGACTGGTTGCAAAGATAGCAGGTGCAGCACATATGATAAAAAGTGCCAATGTGTCGGAGAGTGATGATATTTCATCAAGAAATCTTGAAGCTGTGAGAAAAAAACTTTTAGAAATGAATATTCCTATACTGGCTTCAGAGGTTGGAGAGCATTATCCTCGGACAATGGTATTTGAGCCTGGCAATGGCAGCGTTAGAATTATTACCTCAGGAAGACCGGACAGATATTTGTAGAGAATAGTAATAGTAGTAGGAAAGGAAATATGTATAATGGATGATTTATCAAATAATGGGATTTTGAATGATGATATTCTTGAGAATGAAATGGAGATTCTTGAAGAGAATATTATAAAAAATTATAATGAATTTTTAAAGGTACTCCTTGATGAGGGAGATATTGATACCCTTCAAAAGGTTATAACCGATAATAAGTTCAGAAGAGAAATAATGGATAAATATTATAAGCAGATGAAAAAAAGATAATTATAGCTAAGATCATAAATGTGAATTGCATTATTAAAAAAATCATTTCAGTTATTATATTTTCGTTGAATCGGATTAATAACTGAAATGATTTTTATTGTGTGTAAATTAATTTACTTTTACAGTGTTATTAAGATATTCAGTTACTGCTTTTTTGATTTCTGCCTGTGCAAGATAACCCTCACCATAGGTTTCTTTCATGTTTGTAACATATTCTTCGCTGTTTTGTTCAGTCATATCTGCAAAAGCTTTATCCATATCAATGCTAAGACCGGCCTTTTCATAGATTGCCTGATAGATAAGAGCATCCTTTACAGCTTCTTTGGCACGGCTTGTCAGCTCTTTTTCATAGCTTATTTCGTCTTTTATTTCTTCGCCTCTTAATTCCCATACATTTTTGTATGCGTCCATTCCGTAAGAAGAGAACATTTGGTTATAATAAGCCATCATGCTTTCATCATTATATTTTGTTACTGATTTTGTATTCTTTAAGTATTTTGCCGGATATGATTTCACAGTTGAATTTTCTGTAATAAATTTGGTTATATATTCTTCAAGATGCTGTTTATAAAATTCGTCTTCTATACTTTTTTTATATTCTTCTACAGTAGATGCTGTGTCAGCAAAATTTTCAGCTACAAATTCATCAGTAAGCTCAGGAGTTACTTTGATGCTATGTACTGTAACATCAAAAACAGCAGGCTTTCCGGCAACATTTGCATCAGAGTAATCTTCAGGGAATGTTACATTTACTTTGACATTGTCACCAGGATGTGTACCTATAAGCTGGTCTTCAAAATTGTCAATAAAGCTGCCTGAGCCAATAGTAAGCTCATAACCTTCACCGTTTGAATTTCCGCCTTCAAACTCTACACCATCTATAGTTCCTACATAGTCAATATTAACTACATCATCAGTAGCTACTGTAAGTGATGTATCTTCCTTAAATTCAGCGTAAGATTCTAATGTAGAATTAATTCTGTTATCTACTTCTTCAGTAGTTGCACTTACTTCATTCATAGGTACTGTAAGGTTTTCGTAGTCTGCAAGTGTGAGAGCGGCAGAAGTGTCTACCCCCTCGATAAGTCCGTTAGAATCAAGTCCTGCACTAAAATCAGAGCTTGATACAGTGCGTGTTGCAGCTCGGTATACATTTATTCCAATAGCAAAGATAATCACTGCTGCTAATGCAATGCCACATCCCCAGCCAATAATTGACTTAACGCGCTTATTTCGTCTGTTTTTGGCAACTTCCTTTTTTCTTTCTTCACGTTTTGCCATACTCTTACTTTGACTTAAAGAAGTATCGGCTTTTTTTTCATTCTTTCCCATAATAAATATTCCTTTCTAATACTTTTTAGGTAAAACGTTGTTACGTTTACTTACAGATGATACAAGTAACAATAAGTTATAGCAAATAAATTGTCCTAAAATAAATTAACATAAATATAGCTAAAAGAAAATAGTAACTGATAAATTCACAAAAAAATCATGAAATCTTGACAATACAATAAATGACAGAATATAATTAATAATATATAAAATTATTTGAAAATATTAAAATTCGTGTTACAATATTATGTCTGCATAATATGCGTGTTACAGAAAGGTATGGTGATTATTATGGAGGTAGAAAAAGTGCCAATTCCTTCAGCTGCATGTATAAAAGTCAGTAAGGAAGGAAAAACAGCAGTTTTTGAGACTACAATAATACAGTCTACTGATAACAAATATTTTTATACTACTCCAATATACGTTGATAAGAAACTGGTAAACTTTGAGCAAAAAGGGTTGATAAAAGAGCTAAAAGTAGAGCTTGCACCTTTTGAGCTATATTTGTGGAAAAATATTTCCATTGTTAAATTTGTGGAGAATGGAAAAAAGTATTTAAGAATAAAGACAACAACTCCCGGAGTAAAATCAGAGCCATGGAAAAACGTTCCGCTTACTGCAAAGAAGAAGAGAAAAGCGTCTATAATTAATGATGACGATGATGGGGTTGAAGAGGAAACTGTTGAATAAAAGTGGGACAGAGGCAATAACGTTTAGTTAAGCTCAAAATATGCCAAAATTATATATAGTAGAAATAGGGACGGGGCTTGCTGTATCGTGCTTTTAGGCGATACAGAAGCCCCGTCCTTATTGCGACCATGGTATATCAGACTACCAGTTTTATTGCAGCAGTACTTGCATATATAAGAGGCGATTTGTGTTGGAAAAATATGATACCATCCTGTGGTGCAATAAGCTGTTCCACAACATTTCCTTCATAGGGGTCAGTTATTTCTGCAAGTAGCTGTCCTTTGTGAACTTCATCGCCTACTGATACTTTATTTTCATATATTCCGGCCTCAACACAACGTACAGATTTAAGATTATTATCATCAAGAATCTGGGAATTGTAGTGATATCCGCAGCTTATTATTGAATCAGTTATTCCTTCTGCATTTAATAGCCTTTCGATACCGCGTACAGCATCGAGTGCACTTATTGCATTTATTTCGTCTGTATCAGTAGTGTATACACTAAATGCTTTGGATTCCCATATCTGCCAGTTATAATTTAGTGTAGTAGTATCAAAAGGTCTTGTATTTTTGGTAAGTACATAGGGAAATTCAAATTTTTTGGCAGTTTCTATGTCTTCAAATCCGGTATGCATCATTCTGATATGAGGCAGGAAACGTCCTGACATATAGTTTGATGCAAACTGTATACCAATCTTATAGTTTTTTATTATATCAAATACTCCGGCTGCTATTCGCTGTGTGGTTTCCCCTTCACTATATCCTGGAAACATTCTGTTTATATCAGTGTTGTCAGTTGGCCAGAATCGTTTCCCGATATTCATAGAATAGGAGTTAACACATGGAATAACAAGGATACTTTTGCCTTCTTTAATAAGATTTTGCTCTTCAAGAATTTTTAGTCTCTGTATAAGTTTTGAACAGGAAAATAACTGCTGGACTTCATTTCCGCGCATGCTTCCAATTATGCATACAGACTTTTCACCACTTCCAAACTGATATCCGATTATATTCATAGATTCTCTGTATAATGAATTTAACTCATAAATTGATAATTTTTTCATTGTGCTTCTCCAATCTATTCATTAATTAACAGGCGTCCTAAAAGAGACCCTTCATCGACAACAGGATATTCTCTTATGGTAAACAGAATACCTTTTTGGGGAGTCCTGATCTCATTAAGTATATCTCCTGTAAGTGGATTAACAATACTTCCTACAACGTCTCCTTTGTTTAAGACAGTCCAGTGTTTTGAAGCTGGTATGAATATTCCTGAATTTGGTGCATTAAAAAATACAACATTATTTTCATTATCTGATATAATGGGTTTTCGTGTTTCATTTACATCACCGGTCCAAATGCCAAGCTTTTTCATTGTATTAAAAAGACCATCTGCAATCTGTTCACAATATGTCTTTGTTATTCTCATACCTACACCTGCTTCAAGTACAAGAGTAGGTGTTCCGGTACTGTTAAGGCTGTATGCAAGAGTTGATTCCAGTACTGTACTTGCACCATGCACCCATACAAAATCTACATTCATATATTCTGCAAGTGGCAAGAGAAAATCCTTGCTCAGCTCATTTATTCTTATTTGTGGTATTTCTGTAAGGTAAATATTGCTTGCATGAATATCAACTACCAAATCAGCCCCTGAAAGTTCTTCTATGATTTTATTTGCTACATACTCAGTCATTGCACCATCTTTGTTACCTGGAAAAATTCTGTTCATATCAAGATCAAAACCGGGAATTCCTCGTGTTATCGAATCAATGCCGAGTGGATTCATTGCAGGATAGACATCAACTATTCCTGTAAGATATTGTGGATTTTCCTTTATACGCCTTATTACCTCATAGCATACGTATTGTCCCTCTAATTCATCTCCATGTATACCTGTAACTATACATATTCGTTTATTTGTTTTTGAATCTGTATTTATTGGCATAAGTCGGTTTCTTTTTATTTGAAGTGTTTCACCAATTGGTAGTTTTACACTACATATCGATGTTATTTCTGAACTTAATATTTGCGACATTTTAATCACCATGCTTTCATTCATTAAAATTTACATTCACATGTACTGACTGTGTCTGCGTTCCTGTTCCCGTAAATACTCCTCTGTTTACAATACAGTCTTTATAATCACGACCATGTGAAATTTTTATATAGGTGTCATCTACTAATTTATCATTAGTTGGATCCATTCCATACCATATACCATTAGCACATATCTCCACCCAGGCATGAGAAACTCCTTCGCCCTGCATCATTCCTACAACATATCTGCAAGGAATATTTTGCATTCTGCACAGTGCGAGCATTATATGTGCGTAATCCTGACATACGCCCTGTCTTTTTTCAAAAGCCTGTTCAGCAGTAGTGTTTATGTCAGTTACTCCTTTGCTGTATACCATATCGTTGTTAATCTGATGCATAATTCTTGCGCAGAAATCGTAGGTGTTCTCATACGTTCTTTGTTTTTGAATATCAAAGTATTCATTGATATGTGGACCGGGCTTAGTGTACTGAGAAGGAAATCTGAAAGGAGCTAGCATTATCATTGATTTATCAACGGTTATTTGTTTATCAACACTCACTATTGCAACACCATTTACAGTTACGCTGAATCTGGTGTGAGCTTCTTTTATTTCTCCAAAGATATAGCTGTTTCCGAATGTATCCTGACCGTTATGCAGCTCACATAAAGGTTCAATATTTACGTGATATGTGGTTATTTGCTGGCGGTCATTAGAACATGGTATCATACGCAGTGTAAACTTATGATTGTTTACAGGATGTGAGAAATCCAAACTCATGCTGTATTCAAAATTCAGGCTTTTACTCATATCAATAATCATACCTTTCCACTGCCTGCGTATCTGTGCCACAGGCAAAAATTTGCAAAACAACCATTCAAACTCTACAGCCTGAATGGTTGCAAATACTAAATAAGTACAAGTCCTTCGACATTGTTTACAATACTTTTGTACTCCTCATCAGTAAAAGATTCCTTTTCTCTGATAATTGAAATAAGATTAGCCAGACAGTTTTTATCATAATCCATACCACTTTTTATAAGTCTTGATTCAAGACGTTTCAATTCTCCCTGCATTTGTCTGGCACCAATCTTAAGTCTGGCATAAAGGTCGATACGTTCGACACGTTTACCGGTTTTTATAATATTTCTTATTACTTTGCTTTCTATGTAATCGTCTGAGATTCCCCAGAAAGCAAGAAGATTGTCTTCTACATTCTGAAGCTCGATAAGGGGTGCCTTTGATATTTTAGCTTTATTTGCGGCATATATAGCAAGCTGAATATATGAGAGAGTTTCACTTCCAAGTTCTTCTCTAAGCACTATTGCATTGTCATAGGCACGCAAAAGATTACTAAGTATTGAATTTGGATCCTCTTCATCAAATGCATATCTTGAGTTAAAATCAGTCTTGTCTGTATAAATGTTTGGTATATCAAGACTTTTACAAAAGTCAGCATAATTATTTCCTATATCATCTATCATATCATCATAGCATTTTGAATAAAGTCTGACTGTTGTGTATACTCTTTCTGAGTATCTTCCAAGCCAATATAATCTGTTTGTTTGTTCTAACGAGATAATACCCATGTGTCTTTAAAACCTCCTCCTTGTGATGAATTGACTATAAACGAATCAGGATTGCGTGAAAATCTGGTAAGTCCGCTTTTCCACACATATGGTTCGTCAGCCATCAGTACAAATGCTCTTAAATCAGCCTTTCTTGATACAACATTTCCATTGTCCTGTATATCAAGATCCTGAAAATCAATTACTTCCTGTGCAATAAATCTTCTAGGTTCTCTTATAAGAAGTTCAATGAAATTCTTTTTCTGTTCTCTTGTCATTGAATTTCCAAATACTACTCCATATCCACCTGCTTCTGCCACATCCTTAATTACCAGATTGTCAAAATTTTTCATGACATAGGACATATCAGATTCGTAAAAAGGAAGATATGTAGGTGCATTAAGAAGTATCGGTTCTTCGTCAAGATAATACTTAATCATTTTAGGAACAAAATAATAAATTCCCTTGTCATCGGCTATGCCATTACCAGGTGCATTTAAAAGTGCCACATTTCCCTTTCTGTAAACATCAAAAATATGTGGAATACCAATGACAGATTCAGGATTAAAATTCATAGGGTCAAGATATTCATCAGATATTCTGCGGTATACAGCACCGACTCTTTCCTTTTTACCCTTATAATCTACATAGTACAATTTGTCGTTTTCAACGACAAGCTCACTTCCATTTACCAGATGACAACCTGTTTTTTCAGCAAGATATGAGTGTTCAAAGTATGCAGCATTGTATCTGCCGGGTGTAAGGATTGCAGTATGTCCTTCAACATTGACGTTGTCCATGGTTTTTCTTAAGAGATTTGCGTAGTTTCTATTATCTTCCAATTGATAATCTCTAAATGTATCAGGGCTGCTTCTCCTGCACAGTTCTCTTGCAATCATAGGATATGAGGCACCGGAAGGGACTCTTAAGTTATCCTCTAATATGTACCATTTTTCATCCTTTCCTTTTACAAGATCGATACCGGAAATATGTGAGTAGATTTTTTTCACAGGTGTTATGCCCTCACATTCAGGCATATATCCACTTGATGCAAATATGAAGTCATCAGGTATTACCTTGTCCTTTACAATTTTTTTATCATGATAGATATCATCAAGAAACATATTCAGGGCAACCACTCGCTGTTTAAGCCCCTTCTCCAGATAATCAAATTCACTTTTTTGAATTACCCGCGGTATGGCATCAAACGGAAATAGCTGCTCCTTGAAGGTATTATTTTTATAAATTCCAAACTTAACTCCGTATCTTGCCAGCAATCTGTTAACATTTTCCGTATTGTTTAGTAAATCCATATCAAACATAAAACCACACCTTTCAAATGATACTGAAAAAGGGCATCCTGCTATATGCAGAACACCCTTGTTCAAATTCAACCGTATAAACATTTTATATACACAGTTTACTCATATTTTCAAAATTGTCAATAAAAAATTAGTGATTAACCCAAATATGATTAACCCAAATAACCGTTATAGTGCTTTTTTGTTATATTAAATTGTAACAAATCAAAGGATTTTAAGTCAGCACATCAATGTCTGAAAAATATACAATAAATTTATAAATTTAAAAAAATATCGATTAAAAGTTGTTAGTGTTTGAAAAATGAGATATAATAATTAAATCAGAGAACAGAAACAAATGTAAAGGAGGAAGTTCGAAATGATAAGAATAGGTATGTTAACAAGTGGTGGTGACTGTCAGGCACTTAATGCAGCAATGAGAGGCGTTGCAAAAGGACTTTTGAATTCCGGTAACAATATAGAGCTTTTTGGATTTATTGATGGTTATAAAGGACTTATATATGGTAATTATAAGGTTTTAGAGGCTTCAGATTTTTCCGGAATACTTACAAAGGGTGGTACTATTTTGGGAAGTTCACGTATGCCATTTAAAAATATGCGTGATCCGGATGAGAATGGACTTGATAAAGTAGAGGCAATGAAGCACAATTATCATAAGTTGAATCTTACATGTCTCGTAATTCTTGGTGGTAACGGTACACACAAAACAGCCAATCTTCTAAGAGAAGAAGGACTTAATGTAGTAACACTTCCAAAGACAATTGATAATGATCTTTGGGGAACAGATATGACCTTTGGTTTTCAGAGTGCAGTTGACATTGCTACACAGTGTATTGACCAGATTCATACAACGGCTGCTTCACATGGACGAGTATTTATTGTTGAAGTAATGGGACACAAGGTAGGTTATCTTACACTCAATGCCGGTATAGCAGGTGGTGCTGATATTATTCTTATTCCTGAGATTCCTTATGATATTGATAAAATAATCGAGGCAATAAAAAAGAGATCAGAACGTGGCAGCAGATTTACGATACTTGCAGTTGCAGAAGGTGCTATTTCAAAGGAGAAAGCAAAGCTTTCCAAGAAAGAATTAAAGAAAGCAATGGTAGATTACAAGTATCCTAGTGTTTCCTATGAAATAGCTGAACAGATTACCAAAAAGAGTGGCATGGAGGTAAGAGTTACAGTTCCTGGACATACACAGCGTGGTGGAAGTCCTGATTCATATGACAGAGTATTTGCAAGTCGTCTTGGTGCAGAGGCTGCTAAGCTTATACTTTCAGGTGAGTATGGATACATGGTAGGTTACAGAAACCGCGAAATCGTTAAGGTTCCATTAGAGGAAGTTGCAGGCAAGCTTAAGATGGTCGATCCGGATTCTTCTATTATTGAAGAAGCCAGAATGCTTGGCATAAGCTTTGGTGATTAATTTAAATTAAGATAGTGTGCAAAAACCATAAACGGAAGTTTTTGCACACGGCAAATTTGTGCTTTGCACAAATTCGCAGAATTTGAAGAAA
>JAFPAQ010000065.1 GCA_017424235.1 Lachnospiraceae bacterium
GATAAATGTCGAATAAACATATGTATAAAATATATTGCTGGAGGTTTACAACATGGTTAGGAGAATATTTTCTATACTTTTATCACTCTTTGTACTGATGATTTCTAGTGTAGCTTTTGCAAACTTTTATAGCGTAAAAGATTCTGGCTGGATCAATATGCGTAATCAGAACACCTTTGTTTTTGAAGCAACTGGTGAACCACTCAAAATTAAAATCAAGAAAGATATATGGAGCAATGATAAAATGTTCCTGCAAGCACATTATAAAAAGGAAAAAATATATGATGAACCTATGAGATATGTTTCAAGCAATAGAATAGAAGAAATCTGTGATAAGGCCAGTGGGCATATTCTCTACATCGTAAGCATAGGAAATGATGCGCAGTACATAATGGGATATGACAGAACTAATAAAAAGTGGCAAACCTATGCTTTTAACAATGATTTCTATAGTCCGTTTGGAATAAATACATATAGTCAGAATTTTTCTCTAAAAAACGGAGAATTAGAATTAAGCTGCTATGAGCCTAGTCAAAATCAGCATTATGTATATCGTTTTTTCTGGGATTCAAATGCTAATTGGATAGGATATACCTGTTTGGGTATGAGATAAATCGAACAAAAGAGATGCGACATACCTTTCTTTTATTGGAGATATTTCACATTCTTTTCACAAAAATGAACGCCCCACTAGAGCAAATCTAGCAGGGCGTTATTTATTTGCTATTAATCAAACAGACTCCCAACTAAAGAGAATACTGCCACTGGAGCAGAAATAGCAGACAAAGCTGAAGTTGCTGTTCCTGCCGCTCCTGCTGCTACACTACCAATTACTGCACTGGCTCCACCAGTTACCGCACCCTTTGCTGCTGCACAACCAATATCTTCCCACGCCTATCCAGTTTCAGGTGATTTCATACTCAATGAAGAACCGCAGCATTTTTCAGTATTTCATTGACTTCCCCTACGGAGCATCCACTAATATCGGCAATATCTTCAACTGGCATATTACGTCTGAACATTTTTAATACTGTCTGAGTCTTATTTTCCCAAATTCCCTCATTACGCCCTTCTGCTCTTATGCTCTCTCTCTCAAGGTTCCAGATATATTCTTGGTCAAATAAAGTAAGCATAATTTCCTCGACCTCCTTCTCACGTTCACCCAAGTATTCCTTGAGCAGATTTCTGTCACGACAAATCCTGATAATCTCTTTTGCTGCTGTCAGCGTCCTGCCATACAATGCTACCTGCTCATTAAATACCCTGCAAAAGCCTATATACTGACTGATAATATCATCGCTATCCTGAAGGTAAATAATCTTCACCTTGACATCTATGCAGCAATCTGTGTCAGGGAAAAATTCATCTTTCATGGACAATACATCAGGATGGCTTCCCTTGTCACCAGTATAGATAACATACAACTCAGGCTTAGGCATGTCCACCTTATGACTGCCATACAGCTTAATTTTGTTTTCCCTAAAATAATCCTGATAAGTCTCCATCAAATACATCAGGGAACGAATAACGATATTAGGAGACCATGTTGACTGAGCTTCCACCAGAACCATCAGCTGACTGCCCCTGACCATGAAGCCCAGGTCATTGTATATGCCGTTCATAATTATTGACTTTAATGTCACAATATCCAAATCATCTGCCTTTATGGTTGTATCATCTGGATGCAGTGTCTGATACATCTGCAAAAGGTACTTTTTCTGGGAAAACAAGTCCCTGAATACTGTGTCCTTCACTGCCAATTTCATTTTTCTTCCATGAGTCAACACAACCACTCCTCACTTAATCCAGCTACACCTATATTTTACCAAAATGTTGCCTCATACACAAATATTTATTCTGCTTATTGTCATAACATAACACTATTGACAACGATGTATATACCCAGTAAAATTAAGGCATCAGTCGTTGTCAAAAGTCATTGTCAATAGTAGGAGGGATAAAAAATGATTTATGGCTATGCACGAGTATCAAC
>JAFPAQ010000066.1 GCA_017424235.1 Lachnospiraceae bacterium
ATGCTCTTCGCAAAACTGCTTTGTCTTATCAGTGACCACGATTCTCTGTTTTCTCTTATCCTGCTCATCAATAATAATATCTACATATCCCTTGGCTTCAAGCTTATTTAGTATCTGTTTTACATTCTGATGGGAACTGCCCATAATCTCTGCCAGCTCATTTATCGTAGGTCTTTCTCTACAAAGATTTATACATATAATCGCAAAAAACTGTTTCCAGCTGATTTCAGCAAAAAAATTGTCTGCTTTAGACTGTTATCGGTTTTCAAATGCATGGATTTTGAAACGTCCCTATTGCTTCATAAGAGTTCCTTATAAACCCTAAGTACATTTTTGTAAAATATCTTTTCGATTTCTGAATTTGAAAAGTGTTGTCTTTGGAGCTCATTTATGAGCTTATCCATCTGCGAGCAGTCCTGCATTTCAAGGACACCATCAATTCCATCAAAATCAGAACCAAGTCCCAGACAATCTGCTCCACCTATATTTATGATGTGTCTTGCATGCTCTGCCATTCTCTTTACATTGGAATAATAATCTGCTGACTCATTTAAGAATAATCCATAAAAGTTCAATCCAATCACTCCACCTCTGTCAGCAATAGCAGCAATCATTTCATCTGTAAGATTTCTGGCATGACCACATAAAGTCCTTGCATTAGAATGACTCGCCACAAACGGCTTTTTAGTATTTTGCGCAATATCCCAAAAACCCTTATCTGACAAATGTGACACATCTATTATAATTCCCAGCTCCTCCATTCGTTCTACAAATTCAAAGCCCTTTTTAGAAAGCCCCTTTGATGCATCAAACAAATAAAAGCCCTTGTCATTTTTTTGTTTTTCAAATATATTCGGAAAAGCCAGTTCATTTGGATAATTCCATGTCAAGGTCATCATACGCGCACCAAGTGAGTACAGCTTTTCAAGCTTTTCTATATCGCCCTTACAGCATGCCCCTTCTTCTATGGTCATCATTGCGGACATCTTTCCATGCTTTTCATTATTGACTATATCTTTATAGCTTTTAATGACACATATGTCGTTTTTATTATGTTCCATTTCATCATAAAAAGTATCTATCAAATCCATTACATATTCAAATGGATCTCCCACCTCTTTAATATTTGTGAACATTGCAAAATTCTGCAAAAGATATCCGGACTGTTTCATTTTCTGAATATCTATGTGCAGGGAATTTTCAAAAAGTCCTTGTGGATTATCGCTGCCTTTACTCTTGTATATTTCCGATATTGTATCACAATGCATATCAACAATTTTCATATAAACTACTTCCTTTCACATTTTTGCATATATATCCTGCATGAAAAGCCACCCTCTAAATTGTTTAAAATTGGTATTGCACTGATTGGTGGTATCGCAGGACTTATTGCAACCGCCCAGGGCTCACTCTACACGATTCCATATGCGCTCTTTAGTGTTGGCATGCACTTTTTTATGTTATTTATTAATCAGATATTTTATTTAATGTAAAATCATCAACTGTTCCCCAGCTCTTTGCATTGCATTTCATGCGCACACCAAATCTCAGATTTGAGTCAGAAATCTTTATATTGGAAATAGTTGGATTTTTCCAGTCTGCCCAGCCTGTAACCATAAACGACTCTGTCATTTCTTCGCCGCCTGCAACTGCATACAATTCCATGGAAGCCGCATCAGACATATCTCCACCCTGTGCATATACTATCAACTGATATGTACCGGGTTCCAAATCTGTAAGCTCCTGTTCTATAGAAAAATCCATATCCTTCTCTGACCAGAAATGGAAGGAAACCTCTCCTGAATGAGCATCATCTGCCTTGGTCTGAAAATCTGTAGGATTCTTATCTCCTTCATAGGAAACCTTCCACATTGAAGTGTCACTGTCCTCAAAGCCGGGATTTACAACATAGTTAAGCATCTTAACTTCAACCCCACAAGTGACACTTGTGTCATCTTCAAGTTTGCCCGTAATATCATAAGTACCTGCATCCTGAGTATCAATTGATGAAATCTTTTCTTCATCCCATTTTACAGAAATCTTTTTGTTGGCCGAACGGTCATTGTAAATAACATCAATGGTTTCCGGAAGCTGTAATGTACCACCTACATTGCATGTATAATAAACCTTAGGTATATAATCAATTGCAAGCGGTGCTGTAGTTCCATATTTCAAATATTTAAATACATTCAAAGAAGCTAAAGGATATCCGTTAAAATCAAACATCGCCTGATTATCCCATGAGCATCCACCATAATAAAGTCCTGCATCCTCAGGGTCATAATCAGATGCATAGCTGCTTGCCCATCCACTTCCGTATTTTTCCCATATCGAAGAATTGTCTTTAGTTGCCTCTCCGACCGGAATCCAGGTACCTTCCCAATAGAACACACCTATGACACCTGTGTCATTTGCTGCCTTACAGATATCACGAATCATGGTAGCCTGACTCTGTACAGTTGCTGCATATCCTTCTACAAGATCATCGATACCTTCAACACTGTTGCCCGAACCATCACCATCCTCAGAAGTATAGCAATACGAAGTCTCTGCTATCATAACCTTCTTACCATACTTATCCTGAATATTCTTTGCTACAGTCTGCATATTTTGGGTTGTACCATCCCAGAAAGGATAATAAGACAGTCCAAAAATATCATAATCCACTCCAAAGCTTGAAAGGTTGTATGCAATCTTGTTGATATTATCAACATCTTCAATATTGGTATAATGAACTGCAATCTGAATATCCTTGTCATAATCTTGTGATATCTCCCTTACGGCACGACTTCCTGAGCATAAAAGGTTCATAACATTGGGAAGAATTGTCTCACCTGACATACCATTGTTGATCTCATTTCCAATCTGTACCATTCCAACATTGACGCCTGCATCCAAAATCTGTGTTAAACTATCCTTTGTAAATGTATAAAGTGCTTCACTTTTTTCATCAATGCTCATGCCTTCCCAGGCTTTTGGTGCATGCTGTCTTTTAGGATCTGCCCAAAAATCAGAATAGTGAAAGTCTATACATACCTTCATACCATACTTTGTGGCACGTTTTCCCAGTTCAATGGCAGTTTCTACATCATTGTTGCCTCCGCCATATCCGTTGCCATTTTCATCATATGGATCGTTCCATACGCGAAGACGGATATAATTGACACCTGACTGAGCAAGAGTCATAAATACATCCTGCTCTTCCCCATCATAATTATAGTATTTCACACCGCTGTTTTCTTCAGCAAGCACTGCCGATGCATCCATGCCACGAATAAAGTCATCTGAAATATCAGGAATTGGCTCTACATATATATCTGCCGGTTCTGCCTCGGTTGGCAAAGGAAATACAGCTTCAGTTAAATCCACAGCATCTGTTTCTGTTTTCTGTTCTTCTGAGGACACCTTTGTTTCCTGCTGCTCATTTTCATTTGTAACCGCCTGGGTGCCACATCCTGCCAAAGAAGTAACACAAAGTCCTGCACTAATACATAATGCCAAAAACCTTTTGTAATTTCGTTTCATTTGTAACCCTCCAATTCATACAGTTTCTGTTATTGTAACGCCCTGTTTATTACTAATATATAATGTATTTTGTTTCGATAAATATCAAATTATTCCAAAAAATGAGCATATTTTTCCATATTATTCAGATAACAAAGAATAATAGCAGATACCCTAAAAGTATCTGCTATCACATAATATCCAATTATATCTCTTATTTATTACCAGGTACGACCAGACATCTTTCTAAACTGAGCAACAGTCGGAGTATGCGAATTAAGTCCGCCATCACATGTAAGAATCTGCCCATTCATGTATTCTGCTTCGTCACTTGCAAGATATACACACAAATGGCCAATATCATCAGGACTACCATAACGCTTACCAAGTATATTAGAAAGGAAAATGTCTTTAAGCACATCAGGAATACGTCCTTCATTCTGTGGTGTAACAATAAGACCCGGACGAACACAGTTACAGCGTATTCCACTTGGTCCATACATACATGCCACATATTCAGTAAGCTTGTCTACGCCTGCTTTTGCACATGCATAAGCAATCGTTCCAAGGTCTCCACCTGCACTTGCCATAGAACCGATATTGATAATATTACCACCCTTTTCATTCTTCATAAGAAATGGCAATACTTCTTTAATCATATTGAATGTTCCACCCAAATCTGTAGACACTACTGCATTGAACTCTTCAAAGCTAAGTTCATCTACACGACCATCCTTCATTCCCATACCGGCGGCATTATTAATAAGAACATCAATACGTCCATATTTTACCTCCAAATCAGTAATTCTCTTTTCTAACCTCAAAATAAGCCTGTGGATGATTACATACAGGACAAACCTCCGGTGCTTCAAGACCAACTACGACATGTCCACAGTTACGGCACTCCCACATCGTTACTCCGCTCTTCTTGAATACTTCCATTGCCTCTACATTCTTAAGGAGTGCTCGATATCTCTCCTCGTGAAGCTTTTCTATCGCACCAACTCCTCTGAATTGAGCAGCTAATTCAGTAAAGCCTTCTTCCTCTGCATCCTTTGCCATTCTCTCATACATATCCGTCCATTCAGCATTCTCTCCCTCTGCGGCATGAAGAAGGTTCTGGGCTGTATCACCAAGCTCTCCAAGAGCCTTAAACCAAAGTTTTGCATGCTCCTTCTCATTTTCGGCAGTCTGAAGAAACAGTGCTGCTATCTGCTCGTAACCAGCCTTCTTTGCTACAGATGCAAAATAAGTGTACTTGTTTCTTGCCTGGGATTCACCTGCAAATGCCTCCCAAAGATTCTTTTCTGTTTTAGTTCCTGCGTATTTGTTTGCCATTTCTTTATCCGCCTTTTTTCTAATCACTTTCTCAAAATCAGATGCCGGATGCTTACAAAGCGGGCAAATAAAATCTTCAGGTAATTCTTCTCCGACATACTCATATCCACAAATCGTACATCTCCATATTGTCTGTCCGTCCTGCGTTTTTCCCACTTCCTGTGGCTTTGGCTTAATATGATTCATATAGTATTCATAAGTTGCTGATGGTGCCTCACTTAATACTTCCATATCTGTTATCTCACCGATAAACATAGTATGTGAACCAATATCCTCTGTCTTATCGACCTTTACGGAAATATAAGCATTGGTTCCCTCCGTAACATACAAAATACCATTTTTTCCTCTGGCACAGGATTCGAAATCCGCAAACTTATTTACTTCTCTTCCTGTCTGAAAACCAAAGTGTTTAAACATATCAAAACCGGCATTCTGACTGATAACAGAAACCGTAAACTCACCTGTTCTCATAATCATATCATGCGTATAATTTGCCTTATTTACACAGATACTCATCTGGTTCGGCGTTGATGCTGCCTGAATTGCTGTGTTAATAATACAACCATTATCCTTTTCACCCTCTTTTGCAGTAAGAACAAAAAGACCATAACTTAACTTATACATCGCTTTTTTGTCCATTGTAAATTCTCCTTTCTGATTTATTTTTCAAATGACATCTTTTACAGTTAGGACTTCCATCACATAAGATGTAATTTCCTCCTTGAATCTGAATTTCAATTCCATAAACCAAAGCTCTTGCCATTTTCTCTCTTGCATTGTTATAAATAAGCTGAGCAGTAGTTCTGGCCACACCAAGCTTATTTGCACATTCCTCCTGACTTAATCTTTCCAAATCAATCAATCGTATACATTCGTATTCATCTACAGTCAAAATTAATGAGTCACTACTGTTGGTATTCTGTGGCACAAAAACTGTCGTAGCAGGTTCTTTGCAAACAATTCTCTTTCTTAACTTTGGCATTTTCATCACCTCGTTATGTGGCATATGCCATATAGACATTATATCACTATTGTCTAAAAAGTAAATACAATTATAATGAATATTAAATTTTGTGTGACTTTTTAGACGCTGTACTAGCACAAATTTTTAATAAAGTCCTCTATCAGATGATTTATCTCATCCGGTTGATCGGTGTTCGAATTATGTCCGGCTTCGCTGATCCATGCAATCGGCAGACCTGTACGCTTATGCCATCTTGAATTATAGCTCTTGGCAGATCCTGCTTTATCTTCTTTCCCACAGATAAGCAATGCAGGGCAGTCGATTTTATATGGCAAATCCGCCTCAATGGCATTTGCAAGCATTTTAAAGCCATGTCCCGCAAGCTTCGCATATCTTTTGTGATCCTCGTTATACACCATCATCATATCATACATTAATTTTCTTCCATATTCAGAAGTTGCCACACCTTGTGATCCGGATTTCAAAAGAGCTTTCCAGGGATAACAGCGATATACCGGTTCCATCCTTTTGAGAAGCCAAAGCTCAATCCCTGTCATATACGATTTCTGTAACGGTGCAGAATCAATCGATATGAAACCTTTTAATTTTCCGGGAAATTGTTCCATATATGCCTGTCCCAGATATCCTCCCATCGACTGCCCGATGATAACAGGCTCTTTGATTCCTTCCTTATCCATAATCTCATTGAGCCATGTAGCCTTATCAGCAAGACTAAAATCAAATGAAAACGGCCATGAGGACGCATGCCCCGGTGCATCCCAGACAAGCACATTGTACTTGTCTTCAAAGTACTCGATCTGCTTATCAAAAAGTCTATGATCCGCTGTCAGTCCCGGCAGAAAAACAAGCGTTTTTTCCTCACGTTCAATTTTATTAATATAGTAATGAATTTCTCCACATCTGGTGCTATGTATTTTCTCAATCATAATAATCCCCCTAATTTCACCTTCGTATCTCTACGAAATATTAATCCACTGAATAAATGCAGTCTTATCCGAACTGTTATACCCGGCATTTCTGTAAAAATTCAATGTACTTTCTTCTTTTGAGCCTGTAAGTAACATCATCTTATAGCAATTATTCTCTTCTGCAATCTTCTTTGCAAAGTTTAAGCAATCGGTTGCATACCCTTTTTTCCGATAGTCCCCATGTGTTACCACATTTTCTACAAATGCATATGGTCTTACGTTTCTTGTGAGATTCGGAATAATGACACATACGCAGGATGCCACAATCTTTCCATCAACCTCACAAATAATAAGATGATGATTTACGTCATTTATAATATTTTCCCACGTGTTTCTTAAATGCTCTGAATCTTCTGGAACACTTGTCTCATGAAGATACAGGTATAGCTGTAATATTTCATCTAAATCATTTTGGTTTGCTTCTCTAATCATAATTTTGTACCACCCGTCTATTCAGTATACATTTTGATATCCATTTTCTCCAAACGGAAGTTGTCACTCTAAAGTTTCTGCAAGTATCTGTTTCAATTGAATCACTCATTCCATGCACCTATTCCACGCGGAGACGAGATACGCGCTGCGAATCTCACTCTGATTAGCGGTCGTCAAATGTTCACTCGTGCAAGCACGATGACAATTTTCCCCATCGCCATAACAAAAAATCGCACCAAACATTCATTGTTTCTTCAATTGTTTAGCACTAATCTACTGTTTCTGCAACAAAAAGTTTTGTGGTACTAATCAGTAGTACCACGATTATTTTCTATGTATTGGCTGAAATCAATCACCTTTGCTGGATTTCTCTTAGGCACAATTCCAATGCGTTCCATGTCTAATTTAAAAAGCTCACTTGGATATCCATATTCATCGAATCCCTCCGGCTGGCAAATATCTCTGTTAAGATACTCGCTCAGTTCCCACTGGTATTTTGTATCTTTCTCCAGTTTCTTATCAAAATACTGAGCATCCATTACCATTCTATTAATGCCGCCAACCGATTTCTTCCCATGTGTCTTTGTCACAATCATATCGTCTGACATCTTAAAATATTGTGCTATATGTTCTTCAGAATATCCCATTTCCTGCATCACGCCATGGATCACACGACCGATATACATTGTATAGTAATTCCAGTTTCTTGGCTCAATATATCCACATAATATCTAATCTTATTTTCTGAAAACATTTCATCCATTTTAGCAAGGCTATGATAATATCTGTATCCTGGAGCCTGCAC
>JAFPAQ010000067.1 GCA_017424235.1 Lachnospiraceae bacterium
AGAATACCTCTGTATACACCCTGCTCCAACGTTTCCTCATCAATATCCTGCCAGTAATTCTTTCTGACTATATTCTCAACAATCGACATCTTGTTGATGACAGACTGATCGGTAATTGACTCCGTATCCTGAGATTTCCTGGCGGTCTTCACAAAACTGTTATTTTTAGTTACACCAATTACAATCAGCATGGCAGCACAGGATAAAACAACAGTCACAAGTATTCCTGCCACAAATCCCATCCAGTAATTTTTATTACATTCCTGTTTATGCATATTATTTTGATTGTCAGATTCCAACATTTTTCATAACCATGCCTTTCTCAAAATTTTTGTGCAGCTTGCAATTATCTATTTAGGATTCAAGTGTCAAAAGGTGTCAACCACAACCTAAAATAACGCCTTTTGACACCCTAACCCTATTTAGATAAGTAATTCCATGGATTTACATAGCTTCCATTCAATCTGACACCAAAATGAAGATGATTACCGGTTGAACGACCCGTAGTTCCAACTGCTGCAATCTTTTGTCCCTTTGTAACTGACTGACCGGAAGACACATATAACGCTGATGCATGCATATATACCGTATATAAGTTATTACCATGATCTATCATTACATAGTTACCCATTGTAGAACTGTATGCTGCCGAAACTACTACTCCCTTATACGCTGCAAGTATTGGAGAACCTCCGGGTGCAGCCATATCAATTCCACTATGAAACTGCTGTATATGAAGAGTTGGATGCATACGATTACCATAATCATCAGAAATTCTTGTGTATGAAGGTGCCGGCCAGGCAAACATACCACCGTCGTAGGTCTGTTTTGGTTTATTTGCTTTTGCAAGCTCTGCCTCCATTGCCTTTGCAGCCTTCTCTAATTCTTTTATTTCTGCAGTCTGAGCAGCAATCTCAGCCTCATATTCCTTAGCAAGCTTTTCACGATTGCTGATGTCATTCTCGTAGGCTTCAATTTCTCTTTCCTTTTCTGCTATAAGAGCCTTTAATGAAGCCTGTTCTTTTTCAACCTCTACCTTTGCCTCTTCTAAAAGCTCCTGCTCCGACTCGAGCTGTGCCTTACATATCTCCACATACTCTCGTGTTGCCTGAAATTTTTCAAAAACCATTTTGTCATAGGCTGAAAGCTGTTCTATATAATCAGCTCTGTTTAGCATATCTCCAAATGAGTTTGCTGCAAATATCGCTTCAAAATAAAAGCTGTCACCACGCTCATACATTGCCTTGATTCTTGCCATCATTTCATTATACTGATTCTCCTCATCAGCAATGGCAGCTTCAAGCTCCAGCTTGGTTTTTGCTATCTCATTTTCTTTTTCAGTTATAAGATTTGACAATTCTGTAATCTTATTTTGAATCTCTGTAAGGTTTTTATCCAATGTTGTAACATAGGTTGCCAGATCATTTTTAGATTTTTCCAGACCCGAAATAATATTTTTTACATCAGAAAGTCCTGACTGTAGCTGTTTTTTTGTCTTATTTGCTTCTTCTATCTCTTTTTGTTTAGCTAATATGTTTTTCTTTAGTTCAGATACCGATGCCGCATTACAGGCAAAAGGGCTTACATATGCCGGCAA
Organism: Lachnospiraceae bacterium; assembly: GCA_017424235.1. Taxonomy (GTDB): domain Bacteria; phylum Bacillota; class Clostridia; order Lachnospirales; family Lachnospiraceae; genus COE1. Next base: position 1,598 of record JAFPAQ010000067.1, read on the forward strand.
TGTACTAAAAAATATCGTTGCAGCAATATACAATGCCAACCCTCTTTTATGACGTTTAAAAAACATTTAATCCTCCTAAACACTAAGGTGTTTCCTAACTGTTGTATAACTGCCAATAAAGCCAATTCCCACACCAATTCCAATACAAATAGGTACAAGACTTGTAAATACTTCATTTACAGGTATAAAATTAACAAGCTGTGACAAAAATGGAAAACTCTTAGCTATATAAATCATAGCTTCATTATAAATCACATAAATTGCCACAAGTGGTATAAATGAACCAATAATACCAAGAATGATTCCTTCTATAACAAATGGTGATCTTACAAAGAAATCTGTCGCTCCAATATATTTCATAATCTGTATCTCTTCTTTTCTTACAGAAATACCAATTGTTACAGTATTACTTATAAGGAAAAGTGATACCAGAAATAATATAACTATTATTCCTATTGAAACATAACTGATAATCGCATTAACACCTGTAAGTGTCTGCGCTGTTATGGCAGACTGGTTTATCTTACGAATGCCTTCTACAGTTCCAAGATAATCAACCAGATCAGACTGCATTGAGACATCCTTCATATATATTTCAAAATGTGCACAGTCAGCAAGCGGATTCTCAGTTATTCCATCTGCAAGACCTTCAAGATTTTCAGCCTTAAACTTTTCCCAGGTTTCATCAGCAGAAACATATACAGATTCCCTGACTTCATCGCGCAGGGCAATCATTCTCGCAATCTCCTGCGTGCGTTCTTCACTCAGGTCTCCATCAAGAAGTGCTGTTACTGACACACCTTCTTCTGCAGTCTTTACCATATGTTCAAAGTTAGTCAGTATTGAATAAAAAAGACCAAACAGAAAAAGACATGCCGAAATGGTAGCTACTGATGCAAGTGTAAACCATTTATTCTTAATTATATTTCTAAATCCCTGCTTAAGACAGTAGAATAAAGTACTAATCTTCATCTATATAACCACCCTTTTCCTCATCACTTACAATGATGCCTTTCTTCATAGTAATAACTCTCTTCTGCATGGCATTTACTATCTCTCTGTTATGTGTTACCACAAGAACGGTAGTACCATTGTTATTTATCTTCTCAAGAAGATTCATGATTTCCCAGGAGTTTTTGGGATCAAGATTACCGGTTGGCTCATCTGCAAGCAAAATCTGTGGTTTATTTACAAGTGCTCTTGCAAGTGCAACTCTCTGCTGCTCTCCACCGGAAAGATGCTTTGGCTTTGCCTTATACTTTCCTGCAAGTCCTACTGTTGACAGGATAGAGGGCACATTTTTGCGAATCTCACGACCGGGCATTTGTATAATGCGCTGTGCAAATGCTACATTTTCATATACATTTCTATCCTTTAACAGACGGAAATCCTGAAATACTACTCCTAAGCTTCTTCTGAATTTTGGAATATGTCTGTGCTTAAGTCTGGATAAATCAGTACCATTTACAACAATTCGTCCTGTAGTGGGTGTAAGCTCCTTTAATAACAGCTTTATAAGTGTAGACTTACCTGAACCACTATCTCCAACTATAAAAACAAACTCTCCTTTATTTATATGCAGGCTGACATCATCTAATGCAGGAACTCCCGCCGTATATGCTTTACTTACGTTCTCTAATACAATAGCTGCTTCTTCCTTGTCAGCTACTGTACGCTTTTTCAATGTACTTTTCAAAACTAATAACCATACCTTTCCTTAACGTACAAACTTCAATATGCTTATGTAATCCTAACAGGCTAAAAAACAGCCCTACATTTGATATAATACCAAAACATAGGGCTGTTTAGCAATAAATTTCATTAATTTTTCAAATTTTTCCACAACATCAGTAAATGGACAAATCATACTTAGTACTCAAAAGATTCCATATACTTCATATATCTTACTACCATAAGTGCAATCTTAAAGGTAATGGCATCTTCAAATACCCTAAGATCAAGTCCTGTACTCTTCTGAAGCTTGTCAAGACGATATACAAGTGTATTTCTATGTATGAAAAGCTGTCTCGATGTCTCAGATACATTTAATGAGTTCTCAAAGAACTTATTAATAGTAGTAAGTGTTTCATCATCAAAGTCATCAGGACTCTTTCCACCAAAGATTTCCTTAATAAACATCTTGCAAAGAGGAATTGGAAGCTGATATATGAGACGTCCAATACCAAGTTCACTATAGGCAATTATATCTCGCTCAGCAAAGAATATCTTTCCTACATCAAGTGCCATCTTAGCCTCTTTGTATGAACGGCTGACCTCCTTGATCTCCTTTACATTTGTACCGTAAGAAATATGAACATCCTTAATACCTTCTTTGATAAGACAGTCTTCAATATTTCTGGCATATTTATCAATATCTCTGTTGGTCTCATTGTCAGAGATTTCTTTTACAACGATCACATTATTTTCGTCAACGGCTGTGACAAAATCTTTTCCATTCTGTCCAAAATTCTCTCTTACCTTTTCAAGGATATTTGCATCCTTTCCATTTGGCGATTCAACTATAAGTACTGCTCGTTTGACATCTGTCTGGATATGCAGCTTTTTAGATCTGCTGTATATATCGACAAGCAAAAGATTATCAAGAAGGAGATTCTTAATGAAATTGTCCTTATCAAATCTTTCCTTGTAAGCTACCATAAGATTCTGAAGCTGGAAGGCTGCCATCTTGCCGACCATATACGCATTCTCACCGGCATCATTAGCGATAAGAATATATTCCAACTGCTGGTCATCATATATTTTAAAGAACTGACAACCCTGTATCTCCTGGCTGTCTGCAGCTGATTTTACAAATTCCATAACAGAACTCTCAAAATTGTTTCCTGCCTGCTTTGTGCTTGCTACAAGCTTACCATCAGTATCAGCTACGAAAAGCTCCACACGTGCAATAGCTTTAATCCCCTCAATTGTATTTTGCATAATCTGATTTGAAATCATATGCCTCTCTCCTTACATACCACATTATCATCCAATACCCCTGTAAGGCAACGGACAATTACTGCTTCTTTATATTTCACAACCACTATTTTGCGATTTTTTATGTGCTTCGAAATACCATCCCTATATGCAATATCCACAAACTTTTTAATCATTCAAAACGCATTTCATTACACTATGTTATTATATTAATATATTTATACAAAAAAATCCATACCTTTTATTAATTTTTTTATGCATTTTTGGATATTTTATTCAAAATCTGCTTCATTTTATCACTTATGCAAGATACACAAAACAGATTCTAATATTAATGCTACTATTTTCCGATATATGATATGTAGTATAAACAGACGTGAATTCGTAGAACTTAAAGAAAGGAATGGTGATCAGTATGGATATAGCAGGATTATCAATGAGTCTTGCCCAGACAAATACCTTAAATGATGTAGGTACCGCAATGCTTGCCAAATCTCTTGATATGGTAGAAACTATGGGAGATTCTCTCACCAATCTTATTGATTCAGCTGCAATGGAGCGTTCTGTAAATCCTGCAGTTGGAGGCAACATTGATATAATGATATAATGTTGCAATTTCATTTATTAAATAAGCTGATGTATGTTTTTTAATATACATCAGCTTATTTATATGCTATCATTGATGAGTAAAAACATAACCAGAAAGACATTTGTTTAAAAGATTCCGAGAGTATATTTTTATATGAAGGAGGCAGCATCATGGCTAGCACAGTGACGATTGGAATACAGAATTTTTGTAAACTCAGGGAAGGCAATTATTTCTATATTGATAAGTCGGATTTTATCCGGGAATGGTGGGAAAATGGAGATGATGTGACACTAATCACCCGTCCGCGCCGTTTTGGAAAGACACTGAACATGAGTATGCTCGAAGCGTTCTTTTCAATAGACTATGCAAGCAGAGGAGATTTGTTTGAGGGACTCTCCATCTGGCAGGACAAAAAATACCGCGCATTACAGGGTACCTACCCAGCAATCTTTTTGTCCTTTGCAAATATCAAAGAGAACAACTTTGAAACGACCAGAAAGAAGATTTGTCAGATTATTGTAGAACTTTACGGAAGATATTCTTTTTTGTTTGAAGATGACAAATTGAGCGAAGGTGACAAAGCGTTTTGTCATCGTATCAATGCAGAAATGGATGATGCTGATGCGTCAATGGCTATTCATTATCTGACTAAATTTATGTATCAGTACTATGGCAAAAATGTCATTATTCTTCTGGATGAATACGACACACCAATGCAGGAGGCATATATTAGTGGATATTGGGACGAACTGGTATCCTTTACAAGGAATTTATTCAACTCCACATTTAAGACAAATCCTTACCTTGCACGCGGTATTATGACTGGCATTACCCGAGTCAGTAAAGAATCTATATTTTCAGACCTGAATAATCCCGTCGTTGTCACAACGACCTCAAATATGTATATGACTGCATTTGGTTTTACAGAACCGGAAGTGTTTGCTGCCCTTGATGAATTTGGATATTCAGACAAAAAAGAAGAAATCAAATACTGGTATGACGGTTTTACTTTTGGAAATCATAAGGACATTTACAATCCCTGGTCTATCATAAATTTTCTCAAGACAGGAAAATTTGACACATATTGGGCGAACACAAGCGGTAATAGCCTGGTTGGAAAGCTGATTCAGGAAGGTGATGAAAGCGTCAAGGAAACGTTCGAGTGTCTACTTAATGGAGAAGTAATCCGCTGTCCGATTGATGAGCAGATTATATATAGCCAGCTGGATTATGATGTAGATGCCATATGGAGTCTGTTGATTGCAAGCGGATATCTGAAGGTCATAAAATATGAAGAACTCAACGAAGTGGAAGATGAGCCATTGTACGATATGGTGTTTACCAATCAGGAAGTGCGACGTATGTTTCGAAATATTGTCCGTGGATGGTTTCGGTGTGCAAAAACAGATTACAATGGCTTTGTAAAGGCACTGTTAAATGGCAATCTGAAAGAAATGAATGTCTATATGAACGAAGTTGCCCTGAAGACGTTCAGCTACTTTGATACCGGAAAGAATCCATCCCGATCAGAACCGGAACGTTTTTATCATGGTTTTGTACTCGGTCTGATGATCGATCTGCAGGACAGATATATCATGACCTCCAATCGCGAAAGCGGCTTTGGCAGATATGATGTAATGCTCGAGCCAAAGGATGCACAGAATAATGATGCATTTATATTGGAATTCAAGATACACGATCCGGATGAGGAACAAACACTGGAAGATACCGTAGCCGCAGCACACGCCCAGATTGAAGAGAAAAAATATGATACCCTGCTCACAGCCAAGGGAATTCCCTCAGAAAGGATTCACAAATACGGATTTGCATTTGAAGGAAAAAAAGTGAGGATTGGGTAGACAGGAAAATCGCCCCGACTCTGGTGAGTCGGGGCTAAGATTTGCGACTACAGAATAATCTGTCGCAGAAAGAAGTCGCTACCAAATTAGGAATTTCGCCTTCTATTGTCTCCGGATATGAAAC
>JAFPAQ010000068.1 GCA_017424235.1 Lachnospiraceae bacterium
ACTGGCTCCATCCTTATGTGTGGAACACTCCCATGTCTCAGCAAGTGGTGACATGTCAATCTCCTTTGAAAAATCATCATTCAGGCGATTTCCACCCCACAGATAGTCTTTTCCCACGGGCTTTAACAAAAAAGGCTTTGTTTTTTTATTCAAGTTCAAATTTCTGTTTGTCATTGACGCTTATCTCCTCGCCAATCTGAACCTCTATTACATGTAATTCAGTATCAGCAATAATAGTATGACGGCAGCCTGCTGACATTGTAACAACATCTCCGGCTTTTACCTTCTGTTCCATGCCATCAACAATAGTTCTTCCTTCACCCTTGATTATGGTCCACACTTCATCTCTGTACTGGTGACTGTGATAATTCATGCTGTGTCCAGGATTTAATGTTACTTTTATTGTCATGTTTCCATTTTCGATATCAAGCACGCGAAAGCTTCCCCATGACTTTTCTGCAAACATTATCTGCTGATCAATCTCATCAACATACGGTTTGATATAGCTTGACTGCTCTTTGTCTGAAACAAGAATTCCCTCAGGTGAAGCAGATACAACCACATCTTTAAGTCCCATACAAAGGACAGGCACATTAAGCTCATTTAAGACATGCACATTTTCACACTTGTCATTAAATATAGCTTCTCCTACATTTTGGCTCTCCATAGCCTCAGTAAGTGTATTCCATGTTCCCAAATCCTTCCACATACCATTAAAGCGCATTACTTCTATAAGTTCTTCATGCTCTACAACAGCATAGTCAAAGCTTATTTTTGTAAGAGTCTCATATTTGTCAAAAAGATCGTAATAATCAGTAAAATCTATAAGCTCATGAGCACGTTTTAGTACATATCCCAGACGAAAAGCAAATACTCCACCATTCCACAATGCACCATCAGAAATATACTGTTTTGCGACCTCCTGAGTTGGTTTTTCCTTAAACATACTTACTTTACTGAATTCATCCTTGCTTTCAGGAATTATATATCCATACTTTTCACTCGGATATGTAGGCTCAATACCCATCAACACCAGATTGGCATCACTTACTGCTGCTCTTTTACCAAGGATATTGAGTGCCTCAAAATAATCATCATTTACATATGGGTCAACCGGACAAACTATAACTGACTCCTCTTCACCCACCTTCTTAACATCATGAAGATATGCTGCTGAAAGCGCTATAGCCGGAAAGGTATCCCTGCGGCAAGGCTCAACACTTATTCCTACATCATCGCCTAACTGATTATGAATAGCAGAAACCTGTGATTTTGATGTTGCAATAGTGACAACTGCATCTGAATCCACATTTTTTATCTGTCTGTATACTCTCTGAACCATTGATTCATATTTGCCTTCACCTATCTGAAAAATCTTGATAAACTGTTTTGAACGGATATCATTAGACAAAGGCCAAAGACGTTTACCTGAACCACCTGATAATAATACTATGTTCATAGCTTCCTCCAAATAAATTTATTTATAAACTATATACTAACTGATTATCATAATAATGGCAAGCAAACACGGCAAAAAACCTGCTATTTAACAGGTGCTATTTTAGGAGTATCACCTTTTTTGAATAAATGAAATTTTTTCTTTTCTTCATTCTTTTTAACACCACTATCCTTTGTCGATTTCATCACTTTTAACTTTGTTTTCTTGGTTTTTGGTCCTTTTACCCTGCACTGTCTTAACAGTTCATCAATTCTCTTATAATACTCTTCATCCCTTAAATTAGCATTTTCTTCCTGTTCTCTTATGCGCTCCTCTTCCCTTTCTTCCATTAGCCGGAACTGATAATCAAGCTCTTTTACCATATCCTGCCTTACACTGTCAGATATTCTTTCAGTAAGAGAATCACATAACACTTCATTTATAGATGACTCAACCGAATCATGTATGAGCTTGCTAAAAAGATACTGTATTCTATCCATCTGCTGCTTTTGCTTTTCACTAAGCTGCGTCTTGTTTTCATTCTCATCTGAGGCTTTATCTTCATTAATATTTTTAACCTTTTTTATCTGCAATGCCAGCTCTTTTTTGGCTTTAAGACGGTCTTCAAAATTTTCCTTCCATCTTATATCCTCAGGATTTTTTATGCAAACAACTTTCTTTTCATCACTGTCAGATATTTTAGCAATCTTAGTATACTGTTTTTGTGCAAAAGGATTATCTGCTCTCATATCATCACTCTCTTCTATGATATTGTCGATATTATTTTTTTGTTCCAACACAGCCTTTACAGCCTTTAGCTGAAGTCCCTGGTCCTTAAGTGTCTTTATCTTTATAAATCTGTCCACATCCTCCTGTGTATATATCCTGTGTCCCTGTTCATTTCTCTTTATGGGAAGCTCCAATTCCTCCTCCCAGTACCTTAGCACATGCGATTCCACATGTACTTCTTTTGCAGCCTCATTAATCAGGTATCTCTTCTCCTTAACCATCTTCTTCTCTCCTCCTTCTAATCTCATATAACATTAAAAAAGAGAACAAATATAAATCTGTTCTCTTTAGTGTAATCAAATTAAATTGTATTATTTATTTTGCAAGATTTGCAAACTGTGTATAATCAGGAAGCCAGGCAAGATTTATGGTACCTATTGCACCATTTCTCTGCTTAGCAATTATTATCTCAGCTACATTTTTCATCTCTGTATCCTTGTTATAATAATCATCTCTGTAAATAAACATTACTACGTCCGCATCCTGCTCGATCGCTCCCGATTCACGAAGGTCTGAAAGCATCGGTCTATGGTCAGGTCTTTGCTCAACAGCTCGTGAAAGCTGAGAAAGCGCTATTACAGGCACCTTTAGTTCTCTCGCAAGTGCTTTTAACGAACGTGAAATATCAGATATTTCCTGCTGTCTGGATTCATTTTTGCCAGTACCGGTCATAAGCTGAAGATAATCTATTATTATCATCTGAAGATCATATTCAAGCTTAAATTTACGGCATTTTGATCTAAGCTCTCCTATACTTATGCCGGGAGTATCATCTATCAAAAGTTTGGAACGGCCAATTACATCTGCACTCTCTATAAGTCTCTCCCATTCATCCTCCTTCATATTTCCGGTTCGTATAGCCTGAGAGTTAACCTTTGATTCAAGCGACATCAGACGGTTTACCAGCTGTTCCTTTGACATTTCCAATGAAAATATTGCAACTGCCTTATTATCCTTAAATGCCACATGCTGCGCGATATTAAGCACGAAAGCTGTCTTTCCCATTGAAGGACGGGCTGCAACCAGTATAAGATCAGAGGGCTGCATACCTGCCGTTTTGTAATCAAGATCAAGAAAGCCTGTAGCTATACCGGTTACAGCTCCCTTATTCTTTGATGCCTCTTCTATCATATTCATGGCATTCATAACTACCTGTCTGATAGGAACAAAATCACCGCTATTTCTCTTTTGAATAATATCAAAAACTTTCTTTTCAGTCTGATCCATCAAAACATCAACAGAATCATTCTGAGCATAACAGTCATTTGCAATTTCTTCTACAGCACGTATTACTTTTCTGAGCATGGACTTGTCTGCAACAATTTTTGCATAATGCTTAATGTTTGCCGAGGTTATCGGTGCTGACATTATGTCCTTTATGTATTCAAGACTTGATATTTCCGGAGGTACACCCTTTTCCTTAAGTCGGTTTTGCAAAGTAACCAGATCAACCGGCTTGCCTGAATCATTTAACTCAACCATGGTATCAAACAAAATACCATACTGCTTGCTGTAAAAATCATCACCCATTATCTGTTCACTCGCGATTGTAATTGCTTCCCTGTCCATCAACATAGAGCCAATCACTGACTGCTCAGCTTCAAGATTATGCGGCAGAATCCTCTTAATAACTGATTCTTCCATCTATATATACTTGCCTTTCTTCAAATTTACCATGCGAAAAAGCTTCCATATATGGTTTTTTTGGTTTTTCCACATTTATTTCTTTTCCTGCAGTCCAACATGTACCTTTAAGGTGCAGGATACCTTTGGATGAAGCTTAACTGTCACATTATGATATCCTGCTGACTTTATTGCTTCCTGCATCTGAATTTTCTTCTTATCAATATCTTTTCCAAACTGTGCCGATAATGCCACAGCTATTTCCTTTGAGGAAACAGAACCAAAGGTTTTTCCGCCCTCTCCACCTTTAATATTAAGCTCCACTGTAAGCTCTTCAAGCTCTGCCGCAAGAGCCTGTGCTGCTTCAAGCTGCTGTTTTGCAACCTTCTCTTCATTCTGCTTTTGAAGCTTTAAATTGTTAAGGTTGGCACCTGTAGCCTCTACACCTAATTTTTTAGGTAAGATAAAGTTTTTTGCATATCCTTCTTTAAGCTCTACAAGCTCACCCTTTTTTCCTACTGACTTAACATCTTCCAATAAAATAATCTTCATAACTCCACCCTTTCCAGTTTTGTATTATATCACGCCTTCCTGAAGCATGTCCTTAACAGTATTTTTGACTATCTCCAATGCATTTTCGGCGGAAATGTTTTCCATCTGTGCTCCTGCGATATTCATATGACCGCCACCCCCCAGACGTTCCATTATTATCTGTACATTTACTTCATCAATACTTCTTGCAGACAGATATACTCTGCCATTGTAGTTAGTAGCAACAAAGCTTGCCTTTATGCCACTTATTCCAAGAAGCTCATTTGCAGACTGTGCGCCTATCTCTGTAGGACTGTCAAGTCCTTCCGACGGACATACAGAAAATGCATATTCACCTTTATATATGTCTGCATTTCTTATTGTCTCTGCTTTAGCCTTATACTCTTCTGCATCATCTCTGAACATTTTTCTTACTCTGGTAACATCTGCCCCATAGCGCCTCAAAAATGCAGCAGCTTCAAAAGTTCTGACACCCGTCTTTGCTGTAAAGTTATTAGTGTCAACTATTATGCCTGAATACATACAGTCAGCCTCTTTTCCTTTGACTTTGACTGTACCACCAATATACTGAAGCACTTCAGCTACCATCTCACAGGTACTTGACGCATACGGTTCAACATATGAAAGCGTTGCATTGTCAATCACCTCTGAACCCTGTCTGTGATGATCCAGTACCACCACTGTCTTACATGCTTTTATAAGTTCAGGACACTCTGTGATACTTGGCTTATTTACATCCACCACTACAAGAACCGTATTATTATCTGCAATCTCAAGTGCCTGAGAACTTCCTATTATGAAATCCTCATCATATTCATTTCTGTCCTTAAAAAGCTCAACTAACGGCTTTACAGATGCTGTTATATCATTAATGACTATATGTGATTTTCGGTCAAGTGCCCTTGCTATACAGCTTATACCAACAGCTGCGCCAAATGCATCGGCGTCAGCAAGTCTGTGTCCCATTATAAGCACTCTGTCCTTTGAAGTAATAATTTCCTGAAGAGCATTTGCCTTTACTCTGGCCTTTACTCGCGTATTTTTCTCAATCTGCTGACTCTTTCCACCATAATAAACTATCGATTCAGGAGTCTTGACTACCGCCTGGTCTCCACCACGTCCAAGTGCAAGATCAATAGCTGTTCTTGCAAATTCACAGTTTTGTGCATATGTAGGCGCATCAAGTCCAACACCTATACTTACAGTGATTGCCATTTCATTTCCAATATTTACAGTCTTAACATCCTCTAAGAGATTAAACCTTGTCTCCTTAAGCGCATTTAACGACTTCTTTCTCAAAATAATAATATACTTGTCCTTCTCTGTTTTTCGCAGTATTCCATCAAGAGAAGTTATATACTTATTTATCTTTCTGTCTATAAGTGCAATAAGAAGGGATCTTCTAACCTCCTCGACACTTGCCAGTGCCTCATCATAGTTATCAATATAAATCATTCCGACAGCAAGACTCTGCTCATCATTTTCCCTGAGTGCAGTCTTAAGCTGTGTTTCATCAAAACAGTAACCTGCAATAAGGCATGCATCTTTAGTATCACTGCTAAACAGCTCGCTGTTATCTATCATTTCCTGAATCGATATCTTCTTCAATTTGAAAATATATTCATGCTCTTCAAAAGATATCTCTATTTCAGTGCTTGTCTTAAAATCAAGCTTCTCGGATGTAATAACAGGAAATAGAGTACTTATATTTTTGCGATATCCTTTTTCCTTATGAACTATAGCTTCAAATGCTTTATTAGTCCATATTATCCTGCCTGTATTATCCATAAGCACATGCGGAAGTTCAAGATCGCGAAGAAGCCTGCGCTGTATCTGACCATATTGTGTTGCAAAACTGATAAATTCATTTAAAATAACTGGCTGATTATAATAAAGCAGTATACTTATTGCTATAATATAAATAGCTAAAAATATTGTGATGCAGATACCTGCCACAATATCCAGGAAATATATTCCAACGTTAACAAACGCAAGCAAAATTCCAAGAATCAACGTTGTCTGAAGATATGCTCTTAAACGTCCCTTTAATTTAATATTATGCTTCATACGTTCCTCACAGTCCAAATGACGCAGATTCCCGTTATTTTCAAAATTGAGAACCGCTTCAGGATAATCATATTTATGTCATTTTATATCTGACATAATATACAATCTCGTAAATTTAGTATAACATTAATCGAAATAAAGTTCCATAGCATTTTTTGTCTAAATTAATCTAAAAGAATCAATTATTGTTATAGTAACTAATTATCCAAAAATTTAATACTATATATTAACAATTTATATTTGTAAATAAAAAGACCAACCACCCTAAGATGATTGGTCTAATAATCAAAATTAATCGATTGTATATGGCATAAGAGCTACGTGACGTGCTCTCTTGATAGCTACTGTAAGAGCTCTCTGATGCTTTGCACAGTTTCCTGTAATTCTTCTAGGAAGAATCTTACCTCTCTCAGATACGTATCTCTTTAATTTAGCTGTATCCTTGTAGTCGATTACATTATCCTTACCACAAAATACGCAAACTTTTTTTCTTCTACGGATTCCGCCTCTTCTCTTCATTGGAGAATCAGCTTTTTCAGTTTTATTAAAAGCCATGATAAAGCCTCCTATTCATAAAATCTTTAATAAATCCGAACAGGCATTAGTTAAAAGGTAATTCTTCATCTAATCCATCAGGAATGTTCATGAATCCATCACCTACTGCTGAAGCCGATGGTGCACTGCCACCACCAAAACCTCCAAAACCATTATCAGCAACAGCACCACTGTTACCATTACTGTTTTTGCTTTCTGCAAATTCCTGTTCTTCAACAACAACATCTGTGGTATAAACTTTTACACCATCCTTATTAGTATAACTACCAGTCTGGATACGGCCTGTTACAGCAATCTTTGTCCCTTTACGGAAATATTTCTCCGCAAACTCTCCTGCTTTACCAAATGCAACGCATGAAATGAAATCTGCTGTATTCTCATCACCGTTACGGTTAAATCTTCTATCTACCGCAAGTGTATATCTTGCAATTGCCATTGGGCTCTCACCCTGTGAATATCTTACTTCCGGATCTCTGGTTAATCTTCCCATTAAAATTGCTTTATTCATATATTAAGTTCTCCCACATAACCTACTCTTGGTTATTCTCTATTTCTCGTCCTGTCTAACGACTAAATAACGAACAACATTCTCCATAAGACGAACTCTTGATTCGACCTCAGCTGGAACAGTTGCTTCTGCATCGAACTGAATGAAGTAATAGAAAGCTTCACGCATCTTCTTAACTTCGTAAGCTAATCTCTTCTTGCCCCACTCGTCAACGTTAGTGATATTTCCACCATGCTTTGTGACAATATCTTTTACCTTCTCAAGTGTAGCTGCTCTTTCATCATCTTCGATTTTAGCGCTAACAACAACGGCTAATTCGTATTTGTTCATTTTGTTACCTCCTTTTGGTCTCTGGCCTCTTTATCATAAAGAAGCAAGGATTTTTATATATCACGAAGAGTTATGATATCACATTATATCTCATATTTCAAGATGTAAAAACAAAATTTATGCCTGTTTTTTACTTATTTGTTAAAATCCAAAGGATTGCCTAATATTTTTTTGACACTCTTCTCAAACTGTCTTCTTGTGATCATTATCTGATGGCCACAGCCTGTACATTTAAGCCTGAAATCAGCTCCAACGCGGAGTATCTCCCAGTCAAAGCTTCCACATGGATGCTGTTTTTTTAATTTTACTACATCACCAACATTATAAATATCCATAAAACAATCATGCCTTTCAGATTTTTATTTGACTAAATACCTCTCCAATACTCGTTTTTATTACCAGATCAGCACCTGCATCACGTGAAGTAGGAGTTTTATTTATAAGCACCAGCCTGTTCCCTCTATAATAATCAATAAGTCCGGCCGCAGGATATACCGCCAGTGAAGTACCTCCTATTATAAGCATATCTGCCGAGCTTATCGCATGTATTGCTCCGTTTAAAGTATTTTGGTCAAGCCCTTCTTCATATAAAACGACATCAGGTTTTATCCTTCCGCCACACTCACATACAGGAATTCCTGTAGAATTAATTATACTGTATACATCATGAAATTTACCACACTCTTCACAATAATTTCTGAGCACGCTTCCATGAAGTTCATATACCTTCTTACTGCCTGCCGCCTGATGAAGTCCATCTATATTCTGAGTGACCACTGCACTTAATTTACCAATCTCCTCCAGCTTTGCAAGTGCGATATGTGCAGCATTTGGCTTAGCATCCATATAAAGCATCTTATCCCTGTAAAATCTGAAAAATTCATCAGGATTTCGTCTGTAAAATGTGTGACTCAATATTGTCTCAGGCGGATAATCATATTTTTGGTTATAAAGCCCGTCAACACTTCTGAAATCAGGTATTCCACTCTCTGTTGATACACCTGCCCCGCCAAAGAAAACTATACTGTTGCTTTCATCGATCATTTGCTGCAATCTTGCTATCTCATCCATAACATTTTACCCCCTTACTTACCAGAGTTTGTAAGATATGTTCATATCCACATTTCCACTTATGCCTTTTACCTTTCCCTTTTCTGTATACTGCCAGCAGCTTACATCATATGGCATATACATATAGTCATCGTAAAAAGCATACCATTTTTCATATTCATTTAATCTTGTCATATCAAGCATCTTGGTAAAGCATTTTACATTTCCATAAATCATAGGTATATATCCTGCATCTTTTATCGCATTACAGAAAGCTATTGTAATATCTGTTCTTTCCTGCTGTGAAAGCTCATTTGCACGTGCATTGGAATTTGCAACATGCTCCACATCAAATACCACAGGACATGTAACATCATAGTTCTTTATGCTTTCTATGACAAAATTAGCCTCTTCAAGAGCTTCAGCAGTATTAACTGCCTGAGTAAAAAAATACACTCCTGTCCTTATACCTGCATCACAGGCACCACGCATATTTTGATCAAAATATTCATCTGCAACTATTTTGCCTGACTGATATCCTCTCACTCCCAGCCTTACAAACGCATATTCAACACCATCTGCGCTTACCTTTTCCCAGTCGATATCTCCCTGATATTTAGAAACGTCTATACCCTTATGTGACTGTTTTTCTCCATTCGCAATATATTCCATTTCATTTTTATCATTCTTCACAAAATTCTCAGAAACAAGATTATGCTTTTTCACCTCATCCAGCACCGGTGCAAAATAATATTCCTTCTCATCATAATAAATAAGGTTTTCAGGGAAAAATTCACGAATCATTTTGAGCGGACTTCCATCCTCTGCTGTTAAAAGATCCTTCATTTTCTGCTTAACTGACTGTAACGTTTCATCCTGAATCTGAACTGCATTTTCCTGATTCTTGTCAGTTTCACTGCTGATGATATTCTCATCAGCAATATTATCTTTTTGAATCTGAGCTGCACTTTCCTTATCGGTTTCATCAATAATGATATTCCCGGCAGCATTATTTTCTTTTTGAACCTCATCAAACGAAAATACTTCAACCGCTGCCTGTGACTGAAGCTTTTCATTATCCACAAGCAGCTGGTCAGTTATATCACGTTGTCTTATATACAAAGCACCTGTTATACCGGCAAAAGTAAGCGACATAATAGTGACGATTACCATTAATATGACAAATACACTCAAAGTAACATTCTTCTTTTCTCTCATAAATATCCTTCCATTGGTCAAGTAATCCTGATTAGTATCAAAGATATTGTATCAAATTGATATTGTATTATCAAATCTTTATTAAGTTTCTTCATAATTTGTTCATAATTCTTTTTAAAATTGTTCAATAAGAAAACACGATTTAGACATTAAACCAATCTATACTATAAACATAAGATAACACAAGAGCTTACAAGTTATCTTAAATTCAAAAAATGCTTAATAGAATAAGTGATAATTACTTATAATAACTTTTTCATAATAATGCCAAGTAATCAGGGGATTACTTGGCATCCTCCCTTTCTCCTAAAAAACATTTTGGGAACAAAATATTTTTGTTCTTAAAATGTTTTTGTTTTTGTAGAATTTTATAAATACGAAGTATGTAACCCTCCGTAAGTATCCTATCCGGGGCTTTTGACCCAACATAATATTTATACACTTTTAATAAAAATATATGTTATTATCATTTTTATATTGCATTTTTATGTAAAATACTGTATATATTTATTAAAAAGAGAATATTCCTTATATAACAGAATGGGCTGTTACGTTAGGAATATTCTCTTTTTGTAACTATTCAGTATTTTTCATAAATGTAATTTTGAAATCTTTTGTATCTATATTTGAATAATTTGAAAGAATTTGAGATTACATTAAAATTTTCAGGGGGAGAAAATATGTTAGAAACAATCACAAATGTAAATAGTGTTGTCAATGGCATTGTGTGGGGTACATTTGGTATCTCTCTTCTGCTCATAGCCGGCATTATAATGACAATCATCAACAAAGGATTCCAGTTTACACACTTTTCACACTGGATAAAGAACACAATCGGTGCCATGTTTTCTGATAAGCATGTAACTGCACACACCGGAAAAGAGGATAAATCCATTTCCCAGTTCCAAAGCCTTTGTACAGCTCTTGCTGCAACTATAGGTACAGGTAATATCGTAGGTGTTGCAACCGCTATCGTATCAGGTGGTCCCGGTGCTATATTCTGGATGTGGATAATGGCTATATTCGGAATGATGACCAACTATTCCGAAAATGTACTTGGTATCTATTATCGCCGTAAAAATGCAAAAGGTGAATGGTCAGGCGGAGCAATGTATTATTTAAGAGACGGTCTTGGCGCAAAAAAAGGCTGCAAACATATCGGTGCTGTACTTGCAGTGCTCTTTAGCTGTTTCTGTCTGCTTGCAAGCTTTGGTATCGGAAACATGAGTCAGGTAAACTCAATTGCCGGAAATATGAATTCAGCCTTTAATATTCCTACCTGGGTAACAGGCATTGCACTTGTTGCACTTTCATCAATAGTTATCCTTGGTGGTATCAAGCGAGTAGCTGCCGTTACTGAAAAACTCATACCTGTTATGGCTATTCTTTATATTGTTGGTGCAGTTGTCGTATGTATCTCAAACATTTCACATTTCGGTGCAGTATTTGCATCAATATTTAAAGGTGCTTTTGCCTTCAAGGCTGCCGGTGGCGGTGTTATCGGTTATGGTGTAAGCCAGGCTATTACATGGGGCTTTAAGCGTGGTGCTTTCTCAAATGAAGCAGGTCTTGGTTCTTCAGTAATGGTTCACTCAAGCTCTAACGTAAAGGAGCCTGTACGCCAGGGTATGTGGGGTATTTTCGAAGTATTTGCTGACACAATAGTAGTATGTACTCTTACAGCTTTCTGTATCCTTTCATCAGGACTTGTAGACCTTGAAACCGGAAAAATGCTTACAGATGTAGCTGGTTCAGGACTTGTAGGTGAAGCTTTCTCAGGGGTATTTGGTTCATTCGGACCAAAATTTATTGCAATTGCAATTCTTCTCTTTGCTTATTCTACTGTACTTGGCTGGAGCCATTATGGTTCAAAGGCATTTGAGTTCTTATTTGGAACAAAAGCAACTATCGGATATAAGCTTGTGTTTGTAGTAATGGCATACTTTGGTTGTACAATGAGTCTTTCACTTGCCTGGGATCTTTCAGATACCTTCAATGGACTTATGATGATACCTAACCTTATCGGTGTTCTTGCACTTTCCGGTGAAGTTGCAGCCATTACCAAAAACTATGTCGCAAGAGAGATAAAAGGTAAAAAAATCGAGCCTATGGTCTCTGTATATGATGAATATAATAAATTAGATAAGGATGAGAATGTAGCATGATAAAAAAGAGCAGATGGAAATTCCATCTGCTCTTTTTTATATCTTGTTTGTAAAACCACTGGTACTATGATTCACTCCTGCTCCAAGGGTACTGTGAAATCCTCTTTTATCATATGAATATAATAAAAATGCATCACTTCTGTTTGAATCAAGAACATCAAAAGGATATACTTTCTTAGATGGTCTTTTTCCAATCAGATCCATACGACCGCTAATATAGCTTTGCCATGATTTCTCATCATTATTTACTTTATTACTATTTAATTTACCGTTTTCATTAATTTTGGACGAACCACTATGCTTAGCCTCATCAATCACAGACATATAATCAGTCATCTGACCAAGTATATTTTTCTGTTTTTCATCTTTTTTATCATCAATCTGCACTGATACAGCCTGATTCCAAAGCGTTCCCATAGCCGCATCAATAGACATTGTGCCTACCGGTCTGCCTTTTATACGAGTATGCTCCACTGAAGGTGCAGTTGTATTTTCGACAGACTTATATCCGGCAATTCTTGAAAGTCTTGCAAGCGTCGTCTCTCGCTCTCTATTCAATTTATTCAACTGCTCCACCTCCATGTGGCATTAATAATCGAGTAGGCGGGAATTTATTTCCGCATACTCGCCCGTGAGCCTCATGTCCATAAGGACAAATTTCATCTGTGAGGCTCTGCGATAATCAAAGGTTCCATCCCTTTACACAGTTATAATTTCTCTCAATACCCTGAATGAGAATCTGCAAACAATCCCCCAAATACCAATAGTTTAAATATTATATCGGACTTATTATTTAAAATATAATATTTTGTTTTAAAGTGTCAGAACATTTTCTTGAATATCTGATAATTTATGTTATAATTATATCAGAATACATTGTTTTTGAACAGTAAAAATAGATATAACATAAAGGAGATGTGCAAACAATGCTTAACGAGCATAAACTAGAACAACATTATAATTCTATTCCTACTGAAATGTTGAAAATAATTCGAGATGAATATCAGTGGGCACTTGATGAGGGCAATATTCATAATGATGAACAGATTAAATATATTGACAGACTGCTCATTATGCGAGGTGAAAATCCTACTGTGCGCGCAACACGCAAAATACTCTTTCTTTGCAAATGCGGACAGAGTCGTATAGTTACTACAAATACTCCTGAGGACAGAATCAAAATGTTCATATTTGAACAGTACAATGTATCATGTCCTAAATGCCATAATATAAATCAGTATTCCTGGAAATATATGGATTAATAAAAAGTGCATGCCAACGCATGCACTTTTTATTAATCCATATTATTTAGTTTCTTTTTTATCCTCTTTGGCTTTTGCAGTAGTTCTCCTTACAGGTTTCTTTTCAGGTTCTGCTGCTGATTTCTTAGCCTCTGCTGCCTTTACAGGTTTTGAGGGTTTCTCTGCCTCTGCCACCTTTACAGGTTTTACAGGTTTTTCCGGCTCCGGCGGAAATACACTCAATGCATCTTTATCTGCATAGCATAAAGTACAGTTGCCCACAATTGAAGCACCATTTGACACTTCAATAGATTTTGCTCTTATATCACTCTCCATAATTGCTTTGGCACCAACTCTTACACAGCCTTTAACATCAAGATTGCCCTGTATCGCACCTTCAACCACCAGATTTTCTGCACTGACATCTCCAAGCAGTACTGTATTTTCATGAATTACAGCATCCTTTGCACAAATAATCTTTCCAACTATAAATGAATCCTTTGCATGAATCGTATCTGCATTGACACTTCCATTTACATTTCCACAAATATCTACCCTGTCACTGGCATTTATATCTCCGATAACCTGACCATACATCTCAAGCTTACCGGTCATCTGTATATTTCCTGTTATAACTGTTCCTCTGGGTATTACTGATGTCTGTATTTCATTGGTTTCTTCAAAACTCATTGCACGTACTCCTTTCATGGCACCTTTCCGGACTAAATGGATTGTTTCGTATTCCCTCAATCATATAAATATATGGTATCATGTTTTTAATTTCCTTGCAATAAGTTATCCGTTAAAAGAATGTACAGTAAATAATCTTGTTACTGCACACAGATAATATCCCGCGAGGTGTTTTCAGAATGAAAACCCGAGTTTTTCACGCGCCAAATTAAGCTTTTGCTTAATTTGTGTGCATAATATGTTACAGTACACACTATGTGTGTACTGTAACCCTAGTCTTCTATAAACAGTGCTGTTGAATAGTATCTGTCACCGCTGTCCGGTAAAAGTGCAACTATTGTTTTTCCTTCATTCTCAGGACGTTTTGCAAGCTCTAAGGCTGCCCAGAGAGCTGCACCCGATGATATACCTGTAAGAATACCTTCTTTTCTTGTAAGCTCCTTTGAGGTCTTAAATGCATCTTCATTTACTACCCTTATAACTTCATCATATATTTTTGTATCAAGCACTGAAGGCACAAATCCGGCTCCAATACCCTGAATCTTATGTGCTCCTGCTTTTCCCTCTGAAAGCACTGGTGAAGCATCCGGCTCAACTGCCACTACTTTTACATTTGGATTCTTTTCCTTCAGAAATCTGCCGGTTCCTGTAACTGTACCACCTGTACCTACACCGGCTACAAAGATATCTACTTCTCCGTCAGTATCCTCCCATATTTCAGGACCGGTAGTCTCATAATGAGCCTGTGCGTTTGCCTGATTATCAAACTGTCCCGGAATAAATGAATTCTCTATCTGTGCTGCAAGCTCATTAGCCTTTTCAATAGCACCCTTCATTCCCTTTGAGCCTTCTGTAAGCACAATTTCAGCGCCATAAGCCTTCAGTATATTTCTACGTTCAACACTCATTGTCTCCGGCATTGTAAGGATAGTTTTGTATCCTCTTGAAGCTGCGATTGCAGCAAGACCAATACCTGTATTTCCGCTGGTTGGCTCAATGATAACAGAACCTTCTTTTAACTTTCCGCTCTTTTCAGCGTCATCTATCATATATTTTGCTGCTCTGTCCTTTACACTTCCTGCCGGATTAAAATATTCAACCTTTACAAGTACTCTGGCTTTTAAGTCATGTGCTTTTTCAATATTTTCTACTTCGATAAGGGGTGTCTTTCCAATGACGTCCCAGGTTCCCTTATAAACGTTTGACATTTCTATTACTTCCTTTCCATTACTAACATACTCTAAAACTCAGGTTTTAATGCTTAACTATATCACCAAACGGCGATTATGCATTGTTTATAAAAATCTATAGCCCTAACCTTAAAGTACATTTTACTCCAATAAGCTAATGCTTTTCAATCCTTAAATGTAACTATCCGGTACCTTCGTAGTTACCCCCAAATCTCTATTGTATTGCTTTAAATGCCTCTGATAAATCCTCAATGATATCATCAATATGCTCAGTACCTATTGAAAGACGTACTGTGTTTGGTTTAATACCCTGATCAAGCTTCTCCTCCTCACTAAGCTCAGCATGTGTTGTTGAGTATGGATGAATTACAAGTGACTTAACATCAGCTACATTTGCAAGAAGTGAGAATAACTCAAGATTATCTATAAATTCCTTGGTTTTTTGCTCATCTCCCTTAATTTCAAATGTAAATATAGAGCCACCACCATTAGGGAAGTACTTCTTATATAATTCCTGCTGCTTTGGATCTGTAGATACAGAAGGATGATTTACTTTTTCTACCAATGGATGCTTTGAAAGGAAATCTACCACCTTAAGTGCATTTTCTACATGTCTCTCTACTCGAAGTGATAATGTCTCAAGTCCCTGAAGGAAAATAAATGCATGTATAGGTGATAATGTAGCACCTGTGTCACGAAGCAGGATTGCCCTGATTCTTGTTACAAATGCTGCAGGACCTGCGGCATCTACAAAGCTGATTCCATGATAGCTTGGATTTGGCTCAGTAAACTGTGGGAATTTTCCGCTTGCCTTCCAGTCAAATTTACCTGAATCAATAATGACACCACCGATTGTAGTACCATGACCTCCAATGAATTTGGTTGCTGAATGAACTACGATATCTGCACCATATTCAATTGGTCTTACAAGATAAGGTGTTGCAAATGTTGAATCAATTACAAGTGGAATACCATGTGCATGTGCAATATTTGCAATTGTCTCTATATCTGATACTTCTGAATTAGGATTTCCGAGTGTCTCGATATAGATTGCTTTTGTATTTTCCTGTATAGCTTTTTCGAAGCTGCTTACATCAAGTGGATCAACAAAAGTTGTTGTAACTCCGAAATCTACAAGTGTATGTGCCAAAAGATTGTATGTTCCGCCGTATATATTCTTTGCCGCTACGATATGTCCACCGTTCTGTGCAAGGTTCTGAATTGTGTATGTTACTGCTGCTGCTCCCGAACCTACTGCAAGTGCTGCTATACCACCTTCAAGCTTTGCTATTCTCTGTTCAAAAATATCTTCTGTCGGATTTGTAAGTCTTCCATAAATATTACCTGCATCCTTAAGTGCAAATCTTGCCTCTGCATGTGCTGAATTTTTGAATACAAATGATGAAGTCTGATAAATTGGTACTGCCCTTGCATCTGTTACAGGGTCCGGACTTTCCTGTCCTACATGAAGCTGTAATGTTTCAAATTTTAAGTCTCTGTCTGCGTAATTTTTCTTTGTATTTGCCATAAGTTTTTACCTTCCTTTTCTGTTTTATCTTTTCACAAACTCTTTATTTCCTATCGGTTAAGTATGCTTTAAGCTTGTTTGTATAATACACCTATATTCCTACTATGTCAATAGGGATTATAAACTTTTTTCAAAAACTTTTTTGGCATTACAAAAATATACCCACACAAAAGAACGACCGCTATATCTTCACTAATATAACGGCCGCCCTAATTCACTTCAATATCCAATTTTTTCCTCTTTCTAAATTAAGCTACTCACTTTTCTTTTGCTTAATCATCTATATAAAATACTTTTTGTTGATAAACCTTTTTATTAATGATTCCTATACTTTTTCAGAGCATTTTATTTTACTTCTTCATATAAATTAAAATTTTTTGATTCTAATCATCTATGTATACCAGATACATCTGATATTAAGAAGTTTTATCTACATTTTATACTAAAGGCTTCATCATCGACCTTGCGATATATACCTTTCAATTTCATTTATGTAGGAATCCCGAAAATAAGAATTATTGTGACTGCGAAGAACTTAGTTCTGAACAGTTACGAATTATTGATTAATAAAAATGGTATCAGCAAATTATCTCTGTTTACTGCCTCCAATCTTGTATCCCAACTTCTCTTTTTAATCTCTACTTAACCTTTTGCGTATCCTTCTATATGGATTGCTTCTTATTTTCATTATATATTTTGTTAAGGAATTATTGATACATCAGGATTTATGTACTACTCACTGCATTGGAATTTACCTCCTTATTTTTTATATGCTATGGATCATTATATGTCATTGGACTCGCCTCCTTTTGTGGAATTTTTATCTAATCGTATTGTATATCTTTTTTATATTCGGATTCCAACTAACTAGATAATTGTTTTTTGAAATCTCAACTGATACTTTATCTTTTGTATTTTAATCAGATATTTGTATATCTGTTTTTCATCTTATGTATCTCTTACATCTGATGATTTTGTTTTAGATGTTGTATCTTTTGTTGATGATTGAATCATATCACTATATTTTCACAAATGCAATATCAAAAACATAATTTTCTTAATATTGTTAATTTTACATAATTACTATCAGTTATTATGTATATTGTTTTCAGAATATTCTGTTAATAGTGTGCTACAAATAGATATAAAAATAGTGCATGCGTTAACATGCACTATTTTTATATCTATTCAACTGAACTTACACAGTTATACATAAGCATTGCAATAGTCATTGGTCCTACACCCCCCGGTACCGGTGTAATGGCACTTGTATGTGGTGCAACCTTTTCAAAATCAACATCTCCACAGAGCTTGTTGTTTTCGTCTCTGTGAATTCCAACATCAATTACCACTGCCCCGTCCTTTACATAGGACTCGTCTACAAATTCAGGCTTTCCAATAGCAACTACCAGAATATCTGCCTGCTTTGTGATTTCCCTGATATCCTTTGTACGTGAATGACATACAGTAACTGTTCCATTCTCTCTTAGCAAAAGCAGTGACATTGGTTTACCAACTATGTTGCTTCGTCCAATCACAACACAGTGCTTTCCTGCAATCTCAATTCCTGAGCGCTTAAGCAGCTGTATTATTCCAAGTGGTGTACATGATACGTAGCCCTTACTGCCTACACATAATGCTCCAACATTTTTCTCATTAAATCCATCTACATCCTTTTCAGGTGCAATTGCCTGAATAACCTTTTCCTCATCAATGTGTTTTGGAAGTGGAAGCTGTACAAGAATACCGTTTACCTTGCTGTCAGCATTTAATTTCTCAATTAAGTCAAGCAGCTCCTGCTGTGTTGTCTCTTCTGCAAGCTCATATGACAAAGATTCTATACCTATATATGCACATGCCTTTTTCTTATTTCCTACATATACACTTGAGGCAGGGTCATTTCCTACCTGGATTACTGCAAGACAAATATCCTTTCCCTGTGATTTAAGATCTGCAACCTTATCTCTTAACTCATCTTTTATTTCCTGTGAAATCTTTTTTCCGTCAATAATCTGATACATAATGCTTCCTTTCGTCAATACCTATAATAATTGTATTCCGTTTTCCTTTGCAATCTCCATAACATCTTCAGGCCACAATGAAGACTGTACCTCACCGATATGTGCTTTTCTGAGGAAGAACATACAGATACGTGACTGTCCGATACCACCTCCGATAGTAAGTGGAAGCTCCTCATCGATAACTGCCTTCTGGAATGGCAGATTAGCTCTTTCAGGGCATCCTGCCTTGTCTAACTGGCTTAAAAGTGCTTCTTTATCAACTCTGATACCCATTGAAGAAAGCTCAAGAGCTATATCAAGTACCGGATAGTATACAACTATGTCTGCATTCATTGACCAGTCATCGTAGTCCGGTGCACGTCCGTCATGTCTTTGACCTGACTCAAGTACATCACCTATCTTCATGATACAAACAGCACCCTTGGCCTTTGCTATGTAATATTCTCTTTCCTTTGGTGTATACTCCGGGAAAATTTCCTCCAATTCCTGAGTTGTAATAAAGAAAATCTCATTTGGAAGTATCTCATCAATGTAATCATATCTGATAGCCATATATTTCTCAGTTTTGCAAAGAACCTTGTAAACCTCGTTTACGATTTTCTTTAAGAAGTCAATATTACGCTCTTCTTTTGAAATGATTCTTTCCCAGTCCCACTGGTCAACATAGATTGAATGTATATTATCTGTATCCTCATCACGACGAATTGCACTCATATCTGTATATAAACCTTCTCCCTGTGAGAAGCCGTATTTCTTAAGTGCATATCTTTTCCACTTTGCAAGTGAATGAACAATCTCTGCTTCCTTTTCATTCTGTTCCTTTATTCCGAAAACTACCGGACGTTCAACACCATTAAGGTTATCATTAAGTCCTGATTTTGGATCTACAAAAAGTGGTGCCGAAACACGTAAAAGGTTAAGTCTCTCTGCTAAAAGATTTTGAAAAAAATCCTTTACTGTCTTTATTCCTATCTGTGTATCATGCAGATTGAGTTCTGAATGATAGTCCTTTGGAACAATTATTCTTGAATTTGGTTTTTCCATGTATATGTCCTACCTTTCTAGGTTTCCTTTCTGGTTTTAATTCCCTATTATATTTAATCTCTTTTTGTTAAATAAATCAAGTTTTTTATGGTATTTTTGTGTATTTTTTCTTTACATAACAGAAGATGATTTATGGTACAATATCAGTATATTGACATTAACTGTAAAAGATAAAATCGAAAGGACCTTAAAGCTTATGACTATAGAAGAAAAATATACATATATGACTACTGCTCCTGTAGAAAAAATAATTCCAAGGCTTGCTGTACCCACCATAATAAGCATGCTGATAACAAGCTTCTACAACATGGTCGATACTCTTTTTGTGGGAAAACTGAACACTTCTGCCCAGGCAGGTGTCGGTATTGCCTTTTCCATGATGGCTATAATTCAGGCTTTTGGTTTTCTTTTTGGACAAGGCTCTGCAAACTATATTTCAAGGGCATTAGGACAAAAGAAAATTGATAAGGCACAACATATGGCAGCCTGTGGCTTTTACTATGGAATATCGGCAGGACTGCTGCTTATGATTGCAGGTCTTATATTTATAAATCCCTTATGCACAATGCTTGGTGCCACTGATACCTCACTTTCATATACCAGAAGCTATTTGAGTCTGATACTTATCGGTGCACCTGTAATCACAGGCTCTTTTGTTTTGAACAATCAGCTTAGATTTCAGGGAAATGCAGTCTATGCAATGATAGGCATAGTATCAGGTGCAGTGCTTAACATTGCACTTGATCCATTACTGATGTTTGTCTTTGATATGGGTGTTACAGGTGCCGCCCTTGCCACAATAATAAGCCAGTGTGTGGGATTTATACTGCTTCTTATAGGCACTACAAAGGGTGGAACCATACGAATCCGTATTAAAAATATAAGCTTTGACAAGTTCTATTTTATAGAAATGTTTAAGGCCGGTGTCCCTTCTCTTTGCCGTCAGGGCATCGCAAGTGTATCTGTAATCATCTTAAATCAGGCTGCCGGAGGCTATGGTGACTGTGCCATTGCTGCCATGTCAATCGTGGGAAGAGTATCCTTCTTTCTTAACTCAATAATTATCGGATTTGGACAGGGATTTCAGCCTGTATGTGGATTTAATTATGGTGCAAAGCTTTACGACAGAGTAAAAAAAGCTTTTTGGTTCTGTGTTAAATTTGGCAGTATTATTCTCATTTTAGTCTCAATATTGACCTTTATTTTCGCCCAAAGTATCGTTACATTTTTTACAAAAGGTGACATGGAGGTAGTAAAAACAGGCATGGTAGCTCTTAGATATAACTGCATTACTTTTCCTTTGGGTGCTTTTACTATTATGTCAAATATGATGCTTCAATCCTCTGGAAAAGCCCTTTCTGCATCTGTTTTATCACTTGCAAGACAAGGTATTTTTCTTATACCAATACTGTTGATTTCATCTTCAATTTTTGGATTGTTCGGTATACAGACAGCACAGCCAATTGCTGATTTTTGCAGCTTTTTACTCTCAATACCACTTATAATAAGCTTTTTTAAAGAACTTGATAAGAATAAAATTTAAAGCTTTTATTTTTTAAAGTTATATAAAAATATCATTTATATAACTTTAATTTATGGAAAGGATTTTTTTAATATATGACAAATAAAAGAATAATTCTTGTGGGCATAAATGCTAAATATATACACTCAAATCCTGCTGTTTACAGCCTGAAAACTTATGCAGACACTTATTATGGTGATTGTTCAGTATTTGACGGCAATTCAAAAATAACCGATAATCTCACTATTTCTGAATACACTATAAATCAGTCTTTGGATTCAATTCTTGCCGATTTATATAACCAAAAACCTGACGTTGTTGCATTTTCCTGCTATATCTGGAACTGGAGCATGGTCAGGGATATTCTTGATGAGTTTCCCAAAATCATGCCCAAAACCGATATATGGCTGGGGGGTCCCGAGGTATCCTTTAATGCTGATAAGCTGGTGAATCAGTATCCTGCGCTAAAAGGCATAATGGTCGGAGAAGGTGAAGAAACCTTCCTTGAACTGCTAAAATATTACTGGGAGGCTGCTGACAGATTTCAAAATCTTTCCGATATAAAAGGAATAGTTTTAAAGGAAGGCTTTACCGGAGAAAGGGAGCTTACAAATATAGATAAACTGCCCTTTATATATAACAATAATACTGATTTTACAGACAAATTTAAGAACAGAATCATATATTATGAGTCACAGCGCGGCTGCCCTTTCAGATGTTCATACTGCCTCTCATCAATTGATAAAAGTGTACGATTAAGAGACCTTGAGACTGTAAAAAAAGAGTTAAAGTTCTTTCTGGATAACAAGGTAGACCAGGTAAAATTTATTGACCGTACCTTTAACTGCAACAATGAACATGCACTTTCTATATGGAGATTTCTTAAGGAAAATGACAATGGAATAACCAACTTTCACTTTGAGATTGCTGCTGATCTTCTAAGTACACAACAGCTTGAAATAATAAGCCAAATGCGTCCCGGTCTTATACAGCTTGAGATAGGCGTTCAGTCCACAAATGAAAAAACCCTTAAGGCAATTAACCGTCATATGGATATAGAACAGCTTAAAAGTACTGTTCAAAAGGTTCATGGTTATAAAAATACTCATCAGCATCTTGACCTTATAGCAGGGCTTCCATATGAAGACTATAACAGCTTTGCAAGCTCATTTAATGAGGTTTATAAGATGCAGCCAAACCAGCTTCAGCTGGGCTTTTTAAAGGTTTTAAACGGCTCACCTATGAAGGAAAAGGCAGAGGAATATGGTATTGTATACAGTTCAAAACCACCTTATGAGGTACTCTACACCAACTGGCTAAGCTATGATGATGTGCTTAAATTAAAGGGCATTGAGGAAATGGTTGAACTTTATTATAACAGCGGACAGTTCTCACATACTGTACCTGTACTTGTAAATGAGTTTGGCACTCCTTTTGAAATGTTTGAAGCCCTCGCCGGATATTATCAGGATAACGGATACTTTATAAACACCCCTTCAAGGGTATACAGATACAATGTATTATTAGAATTTGCCTTAAAAACCGCCCCTGAAAAAGACCGGCTTTTCAGACAGCTGCTTACATATGATATATACTTAAGAGAAAATATGAAGAGCCGACCTGATTTTTGCCAGGCACATTTTACATCCAATAAAGCTGACGGCATAAGTCTCAAAAATTCTGTCAGAAATTTTTACATTGAAGAAGAAAACAGTCCTCATTTTCTAAAAGGATATGAAGGCTATCAGTCCATACAGCTTGCCAAAATGACTCATATTGAAGCCTTTGATTTTCCTGTGTGGGAGGAAACACCTGATAAATGTAATGAGCCACTTAAAAAGCCCGCATATATTCTATTTGATTACAAAAACCGTAATGTACTTAATCACGATGCAAGTACATTCATAATTGAGTTTTAATGAATTTATATAATAATTTAAGGAGTGATTTAACAATGATTTTAACTAATGATGAAGCAATTTACTACTATAAGCTATGGATTCCTTTATTGGATTACGTTAATCGAACAAAACGATTAATACCTTATTTATATGGCATGACTTCTCCTCAAGGTCTGCCTCTTTCTGATGTGAATGTAATTACAAGTGCACTTTGGGAAAATCCTCATATTATTGAGAACTATATAAATGATAATAGTAATTCATTCAGTTCTGACGATTTATCTATACTAAAAAGCTGGATGAATAATAATATTCACGATAAATTTATCGTTGACCGTCACCTGAAAAAAGGTTCTGTATTAATTTCAATGCAAACTGAAGAAGTATATATTGTAAAAGGAATTTATTCTTCATGGAAGGAAATGTTAGACAACTTTCCCATGCCACAAATTGTTGAAGCCACTTTAATACCATTTAAGGACACTATAATACATGATGGTATTGTAATTCCATATGGTATTACTCTTGGTAAAAATGTATCTGAACATTCGAAAACAATATATATGAATGCAAAGAATAATAATTCTATACATTATTCTTTCTA
>JAFPAQ010000069.1 GCA_017424235.1 Lachnospiraceae bacterium
ACCTTTAGTGACTCTATCAAGTTCTTCTATAACAAATGGACATGTGAGTTTGTCTGTATCATATTTTAATGGATATTTTTCTTTAAATGATTTGATAGTATTAATCCATTCATCATGATTTAATTTAATAAGCTTACTGTTGATTTCCATTAAAACAGTTTTTAAGTCACCGATTACAGAAACATCAGCTTTGATGTTTTTGTTGATTTCAGCAGCATCAATATCAATATGAAGAATCTTTGCATTTTCAGCAAATTTTTTTGGATTACCTATTACACGGTCTGAAAAACGTGCACCGAGGGCAATAAGTAAATCACACTGGCTAACACCATAGTTTGATGTTTTTGTTCCATGCATACCTATCATGCCTGTATAAAGTTCACTATTACTATCAAAAGCACCTTTTGCCATAAGTGTGTCACATACTGGTGCCTGAATTTTTTCAGCAAACTCTTTTACTTCTCTTGAAGCACCTGAAATAATTGCACCACCACCAAGATAGATGTAAGGTTTCTTTGCATTCTTAATTAAATCAAGTGCAATTTCAATATCTTCTGAAGTATATGAATTTTTTATTTCTTCTGCAACAGGTACTTCTGGAACAAATTCACATTTGTTTGCTGTTACATCCTTAGTAATATCCACGAGAACAGGACCTGGTCTTCCGGATTTTGCAATTTTGAAAGCTTTTCTTATTGTAGATGCAAGATTGTTAACATCCTTAACAATAAAACCATGTTTGGTTATTGGCATTGTAACGCCTGCGATATCTACTTCCTGGAAAGTGTCTTTTCCAAGTAATGGTAGATTAACATTTGCTGTAATTGCAACTAATGGGATAGAGTCCATGTAAGCTGTTGCGATACCTGTAACAAGATTTGTAGCACCAGGACCACTTGTGGCAAGACATACACCTACTTTACCGGTAGCGCGTGCATATCCATCAGCAGCATGTGAAGCACCTTGTTCATGAGAAGTTAAAATATGTGTTATTTCATCACTATGTTTATATAATTCGTCATAAATGTTTAAAATAGTACCACCTGGATATCCAAAAACTGTATCTACACCCTGCTCTTTTAAACATTCAATTACAATCTGCGAGCCTGTTAACTGCATAAATAAAATCTCCTTCTTTTTTATTTGTACTCCTTGAACATTTTATATTCAAAGAGTACATTTTATTTATGTTATTATTTTTTTGGAATTTCTAAGATTGCACCTCTATTACCACTTGTAACGAGTTCACGATATCTTGAGAGATAACCGGTAGTTACCTTTGGATCTCTAGGCTGCCATTTTGCACGTCTCTTCTCTAATTCTTCATCAGATACTTTTACATTTAATGAATATTCCGGAATGTTGATTGAGATGATGTCACCTTCTTCAATAAGTGCAATAGGTCCGCATACAGCAGCTTCTGGAGAAACATGTCCAATCGAAGCTCCTCTGGATGCACCTGAGAAACGACCATCTGTAATAAGTGCAACTGTAGATCCAAGTCCCATACCTGCAATGGCTGATGTAGGATTGAGCATCTCTCTCATACCAGGACCACCCTTAGGACCTTCATATCTAATTACAACTACATCACCTGCAACTATTTTACCACCCTTAATTGCAGCAATAGCATCTTCTTCGCAGTCAAATACTCTTGCAGGACCTTCGTGTACCATCATTTCAGCAACGACCGCAGAACGTTTAACAACACTTCCATCTGGTGCAAGGTTTCCTTTTAATATAGCAAGACCGCCGGTCTTACTGTATGGATTATCAACTGGTCTGATAACCTCTGGATTTCTATTTACAGAATTAGCAATGTTTTCTCCAATTGTCTTACCTGTTACAGTCATACAATCAGTATTAAGTAATCCTATGTCTGCCAATTCTTTCATTACAGCATATACTCCACCTGCCTCATTGAGGTCTTCCATATATGTAGGTCCTGCTGGTGCAAGATGGCAGAGATTTGGAGTTTTTTCACTAATTGGGTTAGCAAAACTTATATCAAAATCAAATCCGATTTCATGTGCAATAGCTGGTAAATGTAACATTGAATTAGTTGAGCAGCCAAGAGCCATATCAACTGTTAAAGCATTCATGACAGCATCTTTTGTCATGATATCCCTTGCAGTAATTCCTTTACGCCATAAATCCATAACAGCCATTCCAGCATGTTTTGCAAGACGGATTCTTTCAGAATAAACAGCAGGAATTGTACCATTTCCACCAAGTCCCATACCAAGAGCTTCTGTAAGGCAGTTCATTGAATTAGCTGTATACATACCTGAACATGAGCCACATGTAGGACAAACCTTTTCTACAAATTCATCTACATCATCTTCTGTCATTGTTCCGGCAGCATATGAACCTACTGCTTCAAACATTGAAGAGAGACTTCTCTTCTGTCCATGTACATGACCGGCAAGCATAGGACCACCAGATACGAATACTGTTGGAAGGTTTAATCTTGCAGCCGCCATAAGAAGTCCCGGAACATTTTTGTCACAGTTTGGCACCATAACAAGTGCATCAAACTGATGTGCAATTGCCATACACTCTGTTGAGTCAGCAATAAGGTCTCTGGTTACAAGAGAATATTTCATACCAACATGTCCCATCGCTATACCGTCACAAACAGCTATTGCAGGAAATACAACAGGTACACCACCTGCTTCTGCTACTCCAAGTTTAACAGCATCAACAATTTTGTCGATATTCATATGACCTGGTACTATTTCATTGTATGAACTTACAATACCAACCATAGGTTTTTTCATTTCTTCTTTTGTAAATCCTAAAGCGTTAAATAAGCTTCTTGCCGGAGCTTGTTGCATACCAGCTCTTGCATTATCACTAATCATTAAAATTACCTCTCTTTCACAAAATATATTACTGATTATAATTAAATTCTTTCACAGATTAAATCACCCATCTGAGCAGTTCCTACCTGATTAACAAGAGATTTCTTGCTTGCTTCCTGTGGCATGATGTCTATTGTACGGTATCCATCTTCAAGAACTTTCTTTACAGCTGCTTCGATAGCATTGGCTTCTTCATCGAGATCAAATGTATATCTAAGCATCATGGCAGCACTAAGTATAGTTGCTATTGGATTAGCAATTCCTTTTCCGGCAATATCAGGTGCAGATCCGCCACTTGGTTCATAAAGCCCAAATTTAGTATCATTGAGACTTGCTGAAGATAACATACCAATAGATCCTGTTACCATACTAGCTTCATCTGAAAGAATATCACCAAACATATTCTCTGTTAATATGACATCAAACTGTTTAGGGTCTTTTACAAGCTGCATTGCACAGTTATCAACAAGCATATGTTCATATTTAACTTCAGGATAATCCTTTGCAACTTCTTCTACAATCTTTCTCCAAAGTCTTGATGAATCTAATACGTTAGCTTTATCAACACTTGTTACTTTCTTTCTGCGCTTCATTGCAATATCAAAACCCTTGATAGCTATTCTTCTAATTTCTTCTTCGTTATATGTAAGAGTATCAGTAGCTGTCATTATACCGTCAACTTCTTTTGTGCTTCTGTCTCCAAAATAAAGACCACCTGTAAGTTCTCTCATGATCATCATATCAAATCCGGAACCAATAATGTCATCTCTTAATGGACAAGCTTCTTTTAATTCCTCATAAAGATATGCAGGTCGTAAGTTCGCAAACAAATTAAGAGCCTTTCTTAATTTTAATAATCCTGCTTCTGGTCTTAAATGTGGTGGGAGCTTATACCAAGGAGAAGTAGATGTATTTCCACCGATAGAGCCCATAAGTACAGCGTCAGCAGCTTTAGCAGTTGCGATAGCCTCATCAGTAAGTGGCTCGCCACAGGCATCTATAGATGCTCCTCCCATAAGAATGTCATTATAAGATATTGAATGGTTATACTTTTCAGCAATCTTATTTAATACTTTTTTTGCTTCAGCAACGATTTCAGGTCCAATTCCATCGCCTGGTATACATACAATGTTTAAATTCATTTTATCAGTCTCCTTATAGTTGATAGGTATAATAATCGTAAAATTATACACTCTTATAATAATATTACATTCGACAAAAAAATTCAACAGTATACATAAAAAAATCGAATGCGTTTGCATTCGATTTTTACTAATTATTTAGTTAATTTAGTCTGCATTAGGTTTTTCAACCTGCTCAATTGCAGATTTCTTCATTGGAATACGGCAGTTTTTGTTGTTTCCAAATTCTACGATAACATCTTCTTCTGTAATATCAATAAGGATACCATAAAATCCGCTTGTTGTAAGAACACTATCCCCTACTTCCATTGAATTGTAAAGAGCTGTTCTCTGAGCCATTTCTTTTTTTCTTGGACGTGCAATCATAAAGAAATAGAATAATCCAAAAATAACTGCATAAACAATAATCATTACTACCATACTAGCCTGTCCAGCGGCAGCTGCTTCACCTGTTAATAACATATTCATAGTTAGTGACCTCCCAAATAAAATTTGTTTTCATCAGATATATTACACAATTTGCGTAATTTCATCAAGTAAATATTTTGTTTTATTTTAATTTGTTTACTGGCTAATGTACATCGGTTATATCCCATGAGGTGTTTTCAGAATGAAACCTCGTGTTTATTGTTCGCCCATAGCCATTGACTCTAATTTATGCTTCTTGTATGAGGCAAATTCACCTTTGTCAAGTGCTTCTCTAATCTCAGTCATCATTGTATTGTAGAAATAGAGATTGTGAAGTACGCAGAAACGCATTCCCAGCATTTCTTTGGCTTTGAGGAGATGACGTACATATGCACGAGAATATCTGCGGCATACGGGACAGTTACATCCTTCTTCTATAGGTCTGTCATCAAGCTCATATTTTGCATTGAAAAGATTAATTTTGCCATGGTTGGTATATAAATGACCATGTCTCCCGTTTCGTGTAGGATAAACACAATCAAAAAAGTCAATTCCACGCTCAACGCCCTCAAGAATATTTGCAGGAGTTCCAACGCCCATTAAGTATGTAGGCTTATCTTTTGGAAGATACGGAACAGTTTCCTCAAGTACATGGTACATTTCTTCATGGGTTTCACCAACAGCAAGACCTCCAACAGCATAGCCGTCTAAGT
The DNA here is from genome assembly GCA_017424235.1 of Lachnospiraceae bacterium. Classification (GTDB taxonomy): domain Bacteria; phylum Bacillota; class Clostridia; order Lachnospirales; family Lachnospiraceae; genus COE1. The sequence goes on from JAFPAQ010000069.1 coordinate 5,128, forward strand.
TCATCTCAGAGATTCTTTTTGCGTGCTCTATTCTTATATCAGTAAATATTGCTCCCTGATTTATACCAAACAGCATCTGATTTTTGTTTATTGTATCTTCAAGAGAATTGAGTCGGTTCATTTCTTTTTTACAACGTTCAAGCCATCTTGTGGTACGTTCAACAGAATTAACAACGTATTTTCTGTCAGCTTTACTAGGTGGACATTCATCAAATGCCATTGCTATTGTTGAAGCAAGATTTGATTGTATCTGCATACTTTCTTCAGGTCCCATAAAAATCTTATGACCGTCAATATGAGAATTGAAGTATACTCCTTCTTCTTTTATTTTACGCAGTCCTGCAAGTGAAAAAACCTGAAATCCGCCAGAGTCAGTAAGTATTGGTTTATTCCATGACATAAACTCATGAAGTCCGCCAAGCTGTTTTATTTTTTGATCACCGGTACGCACGTGTAAATGGTAAGTATTTGATAACTGTACCTGGGTTCCGATTTCTTCTAAATCTGATGTTGCAACAGCACCTTTTATGGCAGCTACTGTTCCAACATTCATAAACACAGGAGTCTGTATTTTACCATGAACAGTAGTTACTTCGGCTCTTTTTGCACGACCTTCCTGCTTTAATATTTTATACATATTTGCATCCAAACCTTTCTAAAATCATTTATAACTGTTCAAAACTAAGTTTTTACAGTCACAATCATTAATCTAACTGATCCAAATATTCTTCTAAAGTAAGATTATTACTCATAATTTCCTTTGCGGCTGTCTTTCCAACATATCTAAAATGCCAGGGCTCATATTGAATACCGGTAATATATTCTTTGTTTTTTGGATAGCGAAGAATAAATCCATATTCTGAACCATGCTCATAAAGCCATTTGCCTGCCTGAGTTTCACCAAAACCTGTATCAAGAGCAGAATACTTATTACTAACAATATCAAGAGCAAGTCCAATCTGATGTTCACTTGCACCAGGAACAGTGACCGTCATTGAAGCGATTTTGTATGCTTCCAGATAAGAATAACCTTTTTCCATATAATAGTCAATTTTTCTGTTGAATAATACAGTTTGACGATTATAATCGCGATAGGGTGAACATATCACCAATTTGATGCCAGCTTTTTTGGCAGCATGAAGCATATCCATCAGGTCATCTATTATTCTGACATCACATTTCATTTTACCTGTAATTGTTCCTAAATTAAAAGTATAGTTTTCAGGAACAGGATGCTGTTTATTCACAAGAACCAATTGCCAGTCATCTCTTGATACTTTTGCATTGATATCACTGTTAGTTTCCTTTATTCCTTCATCACTATCATTTGCATTTAAAATATCATCAAGAGTATATTGGTCAATGTCTTCAGAATTAACAATTAATTCTTCATTGTCATATCCTTCGATAACATCATTATCATCAAGTATTTCTGATTTGGGAATATTAAATGATGTTGGTACATATTCATAATTTTCCTGAATTTCAATACAGCTATCTTGCATGGACATGGTAATATCATTTTCTATATCAAACGAAAAACTGCTACTAATTAAGAAAAAAATAGTTATTCCCACAATGCATATATATTTTCTTATGTGAGACATAAAGTAACATTCTATCTTGCATAGAATTGAAATGATAGGTAACAACCTTGATAAAGGATATTTAATTTGTTGTTTATTTGTTTTGTGTCTAATTTGTAGTGTCATTGCTTTTTTCTCGATTGTACATATATTAATCATAATTTCCCCAATATTTCCCCAAATTTTCCCCATAGAGCTTTAAAAGCTATTTTACATAATAGCATAATATGTGTTAAAATGCATTATAAAAAATGAAAAATATAAAAATATTTTTGTACAAATTATTTTATATATGAAAATGAAGCAATTATAATAAATTGGTTAATAAATGGTTGCAACTTACTTGATTTTGTTTAAAATTATTTTATAATGAAGATGTATGTTCAATGATAAATACTAGTATACATAAAATATTAAAAATGGAGGAGAATATGGCTGGTTCATCATTTGGTAATATTTTCAGGATAACAACATGGGGAGAATCTCATGGAGCTGCTATCGGCGTTGTTGTGGATGGATGTCCTGCAGGTTTGGAATTAAGTGAGGAGGATATCCAAGTATATCTTGACAGGCGAAAACCTGGTAATTCACAATTTTCGACACAAAGAAAAGAAGACGATAAAGTAGAAATTTTATCTGGTGTTTTTGAAGGAAAAACTACAGGTACTCCTATATCGATGCTTGTAAGAAATACTTCACAAAGGTCGTCAGATTATAGTGAAATAGCCTCTTATTACAGACCGGGTCATGCAGATTATACATTTGATAAAAAATATGGTTTTCGTGATTACAGAGGCGGTGGCCGATCTTCCGGAAGAGAAACTATTGGTCGAGTAGCCGGAGGTGCAATTGCTGCTAAATTACTTAAAGAACTTGGAATAAATGTTGTTGCATATACTGAGTCTATTGATGATATACAAATTTCAATGAAGAATTTTGATATATATGAAGCTCGTAGAAACAAAACAGGAATGCCTGATAAGTATGCTTCTGAAAAAGCAGAAATATATTTGACTGAATGTATGAAAAAGCTTGATTCAGCAGGCGGTGTTATTGCGTGTGTGGCACATAATATCCCTGTTGGTATTGGAGATCCTGTTTTTGAAAAGCTTGATGCAAATCTTGCTAAGGCATTAATGTCAATAGGTGCTGTAAAGGCTGTTGAAATTGGTGATGGAACTAAGGTTGCTGAGACAACAGGATCCAAAAATAATGATTCATTTAGAATAGATGAATATGGAAATGTTTCAAAGATAACAAACCATTCAGGAGGTATTCTGGGAGGAATCAGTGATGGTTCAGAATTGGTTGTCAGAGCTTATTTTAAGCCTACTCCTTCTATTTTTCAGGAACAAAAGACAATAAATAAGAATGGTGAAAATATAGATATTCAGATTAAAGGCAGGCATGATCCTATTATAGTGCCTCGTGCGATTGTTGTAGTTGAAGCAATGACTGCTATAACTATTTTGGATGAATTACTTTTAAATATGTCTGCGAGAGTTGATAATATCAAGAAATTTTATGAATAAAAATAGTGCATGCGTCAGCATGCACTATTTTTATTCAGTTTATTTAATCTAATTCATGGAAAATAATGCAGTTACCCTGCTTGATTTTCAATTCTTTGCCATTCATTACTATACATTTATTTTCATAATCTACTGTGAAAAATGTCATAGTATTTGTTTCATGATTAAGAGAAACAAGGTGCTTATTATCTGGGAAAAGAGATGCATCCTTTGGATATTCACCACTTATTGGCAGGCAGAAAAGCTTTGTTAACTCACCGCAGTTTTCATTTATTGAATATAAAACTACACTGTTCTCTCCTGCATTCGATGCAAGTATATATTTGCCATCCTTTGATATGTTGATTGTACATGCAGCAACGCCTGGCTGACGGTATTTATCAGAAGTTGGTATTGTCTGAATCAAATCAAAATATGGAACATCGTCTTCCTCATGATATTCATAGACGTCTATACAATTTTTGAGTTCGCTGATAAGATATAGAAATCTTCCATCATCAGAAAATTTAAAGTGACGTGGTGCTGATTCCTGATCACAACGAATAATGTCAGCCTGTGTTATAGTACCACGTTCATGGTTTAATCTATATACATTAACATAATCAATACCTAAATCTGCCGCCAAAAGATATCTATTATCTCTTGTCATTTTTACGCAGCTGATATGAGGACGGAAACCACGTTCAGCTACACTTCCAAGTCCACGATGATATACTTCGTCAGTAATTTCACCAATGGCACCGGTTTCCTTGTCAAGTCTTAAAACAGTAATCTTACCATCATGATATCCCGCACAGAAAAGGAATTCATCATTATAGTCCGTCGAAAGGTAGCATCCTCTCATACCATTAATTGAAGCCTTGTTGACAAGTTCCAAATTACCATCAGGTAATATTTTAAAGCTTTCTACACCAAAATCTGTTATCGAATATAAAAATCTGTTATTATGAGATATGGTTATATATGAGGAATTAGTAATTTCAACTTTTCCTTTTTCTGATAAACTGCCATTCTCCACATCTACATCATATATCCTGATTCCGTGATTATCGCCCATGGTATATGTTGATACATAAGCTACACATTTTTTACTTGCCATATTACATGAACCTCCTACTATTTATTTATATTACTGTGACAGTAAATAAATCGAATAATAATTCGATTACGAATAATAATTCGATTACGAATAATAATTCGATTACGAATA
>JAFPAQ010000070.1 GCA_017424235.1 Lachnospiraceae bacterium
AGAATCTAACATGGTATATTCCCTAAAATTGTTAAGTGCAGACTCATCCTTTATCTTCTTAAGTGGCAAAATACCGGTAATATATGCCAATGCCAGAAATGATCTTGATTCTTCGGATTTGAATAAGGAATGTAAAAATTGTAGATAACTGTGAACCAGTTCCTTATCTTCGCTGTTTCTTATTACACAATCCCATTCATCTATAATAATTACAAATGGAATGTTTGTTTTTTCATAAATATCATAGATTATTAAATACAAATCTCTATCATAATCTATAGCATTTCCATACTGCTTTTTTAAATCTTCACAAACACGTTCGTGTATCGATTCTATAAGGTCTTCTTTGTGAAAATCCCAAACTGAAGATATATCAAGGTGAATAACATTATATTTATTCATATATTTCTTATAATCTTCATTTTTAGAAATCGTGGTATTATCAAAGAGATCCGAAGAATCACACCCCCTGCTGTAATATGCGTCTATCATTCCTGCCGCATGGGATTTTCCAAATCGTCTTGCATGGCTTAATGCTATACACTTATCTTCCGTTGACAGTCTTCGATTCAATATTTCAATCAAACCCGTTTTATCTACATATATCATACTATTTTTAGCCTGCTTAAAGCTACTATTATTCGGATTAAAATATATTCCCATTCTGATATTTCACCCCGTTCATCAATATAATTAAACCTTTCTGCTCTTAAATTTATTATATTTTTTCAAACTTCAAATGTCAAATTTCTGCTGAATCTAATAGTTAGATTTTTCGTAAAACTCGGGGTTCATTCTAAAAATACCTAGCGGGATATAACCTGTGTACAGTAACTCTGTTTCAATTACTTTTTCATTTATTATCATACTAAATTGATTTTTATAAACCGTTATGATATGATATAGAAAAGGCAGTACCGTAGACGGTTAGCCCTTAATATTAACGTTAAAAAATAATCGCTAAGTTTTGCGGACTAGGGCGATTATTTTTTATTGTCTATCTTACCTACAAGATATCCAATTGAATATCCTATAGCAAATCCAAATGCTAATACTGTAATGGTATATCCGGATACAGCTATCAGTTCACTTATCATTGGCATCCCTCCTAGTACAGCGTTTCTTAAATAAGTACCATATATAACGCAGTATGATTTTTCAAGTGTGCTGTTTCAAAAACGTAGGCGTAGCGGGCTACGTCGAGGCTTTTGAAATGGTGCAATTGGGAAATCAGACAAGTTATATGGGATACTTATTTAGAAATCGATGTACTAGTATGTATTCAGAAGGGAACAATAATATTATGCCCTTCTGCAAAGAAGGACTAACCGCCTACCGTTTTGGTACTGCCATGTCATATTCTATCAGAATATATTACTTATTTCAATTTTTTCTAAACTACGAAACACAAAAAGAGTGTTGATTTTTCAACACTCTTTTACTGCGGATAACAGGAGTCGAACCTGCACGGTCGCCCACTGGAACCTAAATCCAGCGCGTCTGCCAATTCCGCCATATCCGCATACACTAAATATTATATCAGCAACTGCTAATTATGTCAATTTTTTTCGCACAATTTTTTATAAAGACTATCGTATCAAAAGTTACACTACAAAATAAGATTGTTGAAATGACTTTTGCGCTACAAAGATGAGACTCTTAAAATCGCGGAAGCCTTTGCTGAACACGATTTTTGTTTTAAGAGGCTCATCGTAGTGTTTAGCGCAACGGAATTGAAACAACTTATTTTGTACAATTCTTACCTTAATCTTATACGTTATCAGGCACTTTCTTTATTACATCGTCCCATGTCTTTTTGAAGAAGATTGATGACACGATAAGTGACATTATCTCTGCGATTGGGAATGACCACCATACGAGGTCAAGTCCGCCAATCCTTGAAAGTATATATGCTGCCGGAAGTAAGATTACAAGCTGTCTTGCTACCGAAACAATAAGGCTGTACATACCATTTCCTACTGCCTGGAATACTGAACCAACGATTATGCAGAACCACGCAATAAGATAATGTATACCAATGATTCTGAGTGCTCTTACACCTATTGCGAGCATGTCATCAGAAGCACTGAAGAATCCCAAAAGCACATCCGGTATTGCCATAAATGCAATGAATCCAAACAGAAGAAGTCCAAAAGCATATACCATTGAAAGCTTGATAGTCTTCACCATACGGCTTCTCTTGCCTGCTCCATAGTTGTAAGCAATAATCGGTACCATACCATTGTTGAGACCAAATACAGGCATAAAGAAGAAGCTCTGCAATTTGAAATATACACCAAATACTGCTGTTGCAGTTGCTGTAAACTGTATGAGTATGCGGTTCATTCCATAAGTCATCACTGAACCAATTGCCTGCATTATTATAGAAGGAACACCTACCGAATAGATTTTTCCGATTACCTTGATATCAGGTTTAAATTCCTTTAACGAAAGCTTTATCTCATGATTTTTGGTAATGTTAAATGCAATTGCAATAACTGCACTCACGCACTGACCTGCCACAGTAGCAATTGCTGCACCTGCTACTCCCAGCTTCGGCATTCCACAAAGTCCAAATATTAAGATAGGGTCTAAAATAATATTTGTTATGGCACCTGACATCTGCGAAATCATACTGTAAAAAGTAAGTCCTGTAGACTGTAGGAGTCTTTCAAATATAAACTGTGTATATATACCAAATGAACATATACATACAATTGAAAGATATGTAACTCCCATTGTATAGATATCTGAGTTAACGTCCTGTACCTGACTTGCATAGAATGGCTTTACAGCAGCAAATCCTATTATTACAAAAATCAGGAAATTTATCAGTGAAAGGAATATACCATTCATCGCAGCCTTATTGGCACCCGAATAATTCTTTTCGCCCAAATTCTTTGACAAAAGTGCATTTACACCTACTCCCATACCTGTTCCCAGTGAAATAAGCAAGGTCTGTATAGGGAAAGCAAGCGAAACTGCTGTAAGTGCATCTTCACTTATCTTAGCAACGAAAATACTGTCGATAATATTGTAAAGCTCCTGAACAAGCATTGAAACCATCATCGGAAATGAAATATTTATCAAGAGCTTGCCCACAGGCATTACACCCATTTTGTTTTCTTCTTTTTTAATCTGTACTTTATCACTCATATTAATCCCCATGCTTACAGACGGGTTTCTACGAAAATAGCATAGATTGCTTTGATTGCTGTATCAAAGTCATCATTGTCAACACCAATGATGATGTTAAGCTCACTGGAACCCTGGTCAATCATTCTTACATTTACATTTGCATGCGCAAGTGCTGAGAAGATTCTGCCGGCTGTACCTCTTGTAGCCTTCATACCTCTACCAACTACAGCGATAAGTGCAAGGTCTGACTGTATTTCAATGCTGTCAGGACTTACTGCCTTGTTTATTCCTGAAAGAATCTTCTGTTCTTTGTCTTCGAACTCTGACTGATGTACCATTACGCTGAGAGTATCGATTCCTGAAGGCATATGCTCAAAGGAGATTCCGTACTCTTCAAATACCTGAAGAACCTTTCTGCCAAAACCGATTTCTGCATTCATCATATCTTTTTCGATATTGATTGAAGCAAAACCTTTCTTACCTGCAATACCTGTAATGACATATTTAGATTTCTGAATAGTATTTCCAACAATCCATGTTCCCTCGTCCTGTGGAGCATTTGTATTCTTGATGTTGATTGGAATACCTGCTTTTCTAACCGGGAAAATCGCGTCCTCATGAAGAACTGTTGCTCCCATGTATGAAAGCTCTCTAAGCTCTGCATAAGTGATCATTTCGATTCCCTGTGGCTTGTCAATAATACGTGGGTCTGCTACGAGGAAACCTGAAACATCTGTCCAGTTCTCATACACATCAGCCTTAACAGCCTTTGCCACGATTGAACCTGTGATATCAGAACCTCCACGTGAGAATGTAACTACCTTTCCATCTGCCATTGCTCCGTAAAAGCCCGGGATAACGGCTCTTTCAACACCTTCGAGGCGTTTTGCAAGGAGAATATTTGTAAGCTCTGCGTCAAATACACCAGCCTCATTAAATCTGATTGCCTCTGCAGGATCTACAAATTCATAACCCAGATAATTTGCCATGATTATACCGTTTAAATACTCTCCACGGCTTGCTGCATAATTTGTACCTGCTTTTTTCTTGAAATTATCAATGATCTTGTCAAATTCCTGAGAAAGATCAAGGTCAAGCTTAAGACCATCTATAATTTCCTGATATCTCTTCTCAATCTTTGCAATTTCAGATGTAAAATCATGATTTTTTTCTGCAAGATCATAGCATGCATAAAGCATATCTGTAACCTTTGTATCCTTATCAAAACGTTTACCCGGTGCTGAAGGTACTACAAATTTTCTATCTTCATCCGCATGTATGATATTTCCAACCTTCATAAACTGTTCTGCACTTGCAAGTGAGCTTCCACCAAATTTAACTACCTTTTTCACTTTTTTACCTCTCCTTCTGTCTCTTAAACGGCAATATATTTATCTCCATTTTTATGCATCTACACGAATCATTCCGATTACATTTCCTGCTTTTGCAGCCTTTTCTTTATAATCAGCCTCTGACATTTCATTTGTGATAAATGCCATCTCACCATCTACTACATCTTTCATTATCTCAACATCACCAAATACAGCCTTAACTGCTGCTTCATCATTTCCGCTAACACGTACAAAGAACTTTCTTACAGCCTGGTCGATTGGCGAGATTGCAAGCTTTTCTTCGTCCCATTTAATATTTACATGTTTGCCAAGGTGTTTTACACAGTCAAGCACGTCTGCAACTACTGCACTTGCTGTAGCAAGCTTGCCTGCACCCTTACCATAGTACATTGTATCTCCACCCATGTTTCCATGAACAAGAATAGCATTGAATACGTTCTTTACTGAATAAAGTGGATTTTCTGAAGAAACCACAAATGGTGCTACGAGTGCATAATATTTTCCATCCTTATGCACACTCTTTGCAAATAATTTAATTGTGCAACCAAGCTTCTTTGCATAAGCAAAATCTTTATCTGTAATATCTGTGATACCTATTGTTGTGATATCATCAAAATCTACATCTTTTCCATAAGCAAGGGATGTAAGGATTGCAATCTTTCTGCCTGCATCGTGTCCACAGATATCAGCTGTAGGATCTTTTTCTGCATATCCCTTTTCCTGTGCTCTCTTAAGTACATCTTCAAATGCAAGTCCTTCGTTTTCCATCTTAGAAAGGATATAGTTAGTTGTACCATTGAGGATACCTGTGATAGACTCTATCTCTTCCTGTGCAAGAGATGTGCAAAGTGGTCTGATTACAGGAATACCGCCACCAACACTTGCCTCAAATAAGTAGCTGCAGTTGTTTGCTTTTGCTAACTTTATTAACTCGGCTCCATGCTTTTCAACTAATTCCTTATTTGATGTACATACGCTCTTTCCTTTTTCCAAAGCACGTTTTGTGAAATCATAAGCAGGTCTCTCACCACCCATTGTCTCACATACGATTGCAACTTCAGGATCATTGATAATAGTATCAACATCATGTACTAATATTTCCTGTACCGGATCTCCTTCAAACTCTCTAAGGTCAAGTACATATTTTACTTCAACATCTTCACCTGTCTTATTCTTGATTGCTGCGTTGTTGCTTTTGATTACTTCAAGAACTCCGCTACCTACTGTACCATATCCCAAAATCGCTACTTTTACCATTTATTTATCCTCCTAAAATATTGTCTTTTGATATTAATAACCATACTATTCCCTGGCAAGCACCTTTACATTGTGGACACCTGCCCTGCTTTCCATCTCAAGTACCATGTTCGAAATATCACCTGTCGTATCAAGTATCTGTATACTGAGCGATAATGATGCAATACCATTTACAGGAATCGCCTGATGTATTGTAAGTATGTTAGCCTTAAAATCAGCCACTATCTTTAATAACTCAGATAACAGCCCCGGTTCATCATTTATCTGACAGTAAAGGTTAAGAATCGTACCCTGTGATGAATCATGGAAAGGAAAAATGTCCTCTTTGTATTTGTAATATGAGCTTCTGCTTATCCCAACCTGATCAACCGCATCCTGTACTGAGACTGCCTTCTGTGTATCCAGAAGTCTGTTAACCTCAACCACCTTTAAAAGCACCTCAGGCAAAGCTCTTTTTTTAACAACAAAATAACCTGTTGAATATTCCATCCCAATCCTCCGTTATGAAGAATCTATGTCTTTCCAGCGTGCACACTTGTATTTCATTGTCCTTATACAGTGTACAACTGTGCGTCACTGCAATACATACTATCATAACGCACAAAATAATGCAACCATTTTATTGCACTTTTTTGGATTAATTTACATTATAATGTATTTGTATAGTAAAAAATACATTATAATGCTATACTTATTATATATATTACGAAATACCTTAGAAAGGAGACCTTATTTTGGATAATCAAAAGACTTTCAAAGAGCTCTATCTGGCAGGTGAAGTCGAATTCGAAGCAATCGATGATTACAGCTATGAATGGGGTATCAGTGATGAAGAATGCACTCTTGCACAGTATCTCGGACTAAATGCAGAAGAAGAGGATGCCTGGGTAAGCGACAGCGAAGATGCCTTAAGGGAAATGCTCGATAAGCAAAAAAAATAAGTACGGTGAATCCCTCACCGTACTTATTTTTTTGCTGTTTGTAAGCTTCATAGTCTCTTATTTATTTTGACTTTCATTCTGAACAATATTTGACTGATTAGAAGCTCTCTGCTGTTTGATCAGCTCTGCCTGCTGCATAAGCTGTTGTTTTCGCATTTCCCTCTGCGCACGCTTTAATTCCTTTTCTGCTCTCTTAACTTCCTTGAAATTCTTAATCTTCTTTCTGAATATAAAGCATATGATAAGCACTATGATTATGTATGGAATAAGTTCTATTATAATAAACAGAACCACCTCAAGGAATTTCAAAAAGCCTGTATATGTATTATTTATTACATTTTTAAGTCTGTCCATAAAGGTATTTTTCTTTACCGGCTTTTGGGTGTAATTATATTCCATTACTTCTCTTATATCTATATTTACATATGAATAAGCAACATCCATATCCATATATACTCTGTCAGTGGTAAGACTGCTGATCTTGTACTGTATTTCTGACAATCTGGATTCAACAGTTATCATATCTTCAATAGTCTCACACTTTTCCATCATCTCAAGAAGATTTTTTTCCTGAACCTTTAATGCCTCTATCTGTGTAGTAGTGTCATAGTACTTCTGACTTATGTTATCAATACTTGATGATTTGGAAATAATCTTTCCGGTTCCATCAAGTTCAGAAATGAAATCATAATAATTCGCCGATGGCACACGTACTTCAAGGTAATTATGAAGAGTACCTCTGGTCTTTTCATAATCCTTATAATACCAGTTAGTCACATCATCTGACTCATTCTCACATTGTATTATTCCATTGTATTTCTTTATAGCATCCTTTAATGCGCTCATTGTACTCTGATAATCAAGAGTCTCGATATCCAGGTTACAACGGTACACCAGCTTTTCTTCCAGAAGGTTGATTTCTTTCAGATTCTTTGTTTCTTTTGCATCATTAGAACCATTATCCGAAGCATCCTTATATTCTGCATCTGCGGCTGCCTCCATATCCATCTCTGCATAGTCTTCATTTGCACTTTCTTCATACTCAATATCATAAGCAATTCCCTTGTTATCTGCTGAAGCTGATTTCTCAGAACTCACATATGAGCTTCCTCCTTCAGCAGTTGTTGCCATATCAGAAGAACCACAGCCTGTAAGAAGGCTTGCCATCAGTGCAAACGAAAAAATTACTGATAATATCTTTTTCTTCATATTAGTAATAATTCCTTTCTCATAATTGTTCTCTCTCTTCCTTCTATTACCTCAAAACGGATAATAGTTAATGACTATTATAATATATTTTCAGAGTTATGTTAAGTAAATTATTGGAATTTATAGACTTTTAATTGATTATTGATATAATATGATTTACAAATATTTTGAAGGGACTTTTTTAACAATATGAAAATACGTCAGATATCACTTTTACAGGATTTCAAATGCTTGGCAGGTGCCTGTCCTGCGAACTGCTGCAAAGGCTGGCTGATACCAATAGATGAAAAAACTTATCAGAAATACATCTCCCAAAAAGGGATTTTGGGAACTGCGTTAAGATTATCAATAAAGAAGAAAAATGACATCATTTCCTTTAGAAGCACTCCAAGGGGATGTCCTTTCTGGGGTATGGACAAATTATGTGGTCTTCAAAAAAGATACAAAACAGAATATATGCCTCAGGTATGCATTGATTTTCCAAGACAGTTATACAATCTTGACTTCTTTTGTGAAGAAACTCTGTATCTTGCCTGTCCTGAGGTAGCAGGACTCTTTCTAAACTGTGTTGTAAAAGAGCTGCCTTTTAGCTTTAATGAAGCTTCCGGTGAGGTTTCTTATGAGGTAAATACCACAAATGATGACAGTGAATATCTGGATTATTTATTGAATGCAAGAAAAGAACTGATTTTAAGATTAAATAGTAATTGGAATTTTAACAGCCTTGCATTTATAGAGTATGGCACCGATGCCCAAAATGCCTGTATTCACAAATCAAAGCTTCCAAGTCCTCTTGATACCAAATACGATTCTCTTGCCGCTGAACCGGTATCAATTGATTGCAATACTTACAACAAACTGTTTTTTAATGGATTTTATCATAGTGCACTAAAAAGCTCATCTCCATTAATATACAAGCTCTGCTGCCGGTACATCCAAAAATTTCATGCTTTATCCAGGACAAATCCTCAAAAAGCTGACAACAGCTTAAAAGCACTGTTAAACAGTGTCTGTGACAAAATTCCCTGGTTTGACAGGCTTTTAAAACGATATTATGAATACTATATCATCTTTTCTTTTCTGGATACCTTTGAAGATTACAGCTTTGCAAGACGGTTAAAATGTGGTATCTATCAGACCTATATGTTGTGGCTTTTTATTGCCCTTTATACCGAAAAGAAAAAGAGTGTCAGCATCGAAGAATTATCAAAGCTTATCGCTCTGTATGAACGACGCGCACCGCAAATTAATGATGCCATGACCAAAATCAACCAGGAAAGCTGAGCATACAACTTTCCTGGTTGATTTTTTTTGAATAGTTATTTTAGAACATGATTTCCAGTGTACATGCTCCTGCATCAGGGGTGATAACAGAATCATTGCCCTCAATGACAACAAATCCGTTGACAGCCTCTTTTGCATGCATATTTATCATTCTGACTTTATAGTGTCTTGATGCATCTACATCAACACGTATCTTACGTCCTTTACGTCTGACATCTACTGAAAGCTCAACATTGTTATCCATTCCATACACATCTGTATCTATCTTTATCCCGTCATGAAGAGCGTATATCCTTATCTCACAGTTTTGGGCATAATCATAATCCGGTCTTGAATCACAGTCACCTACAACAATTACAGAATTTTCCCTTACCATAAGTGGAATACTCATATAGTCATGATGCTCCTCTATCCATCTGCCACCACTGTATTCCTTTCCTGTAAGGAAATTAGTCCATATTCCCTGTGGAAGATAATATTCTGCCCGTCCTTCCTCATTAAATATCGGCGCAACTAACAGGTTATCACCAAACATATACTGTCTGTCCAGATAATGACAGTTTCTGTCATTTGTAAACTCCATAACCATGCTTCTCATGCAAGGCACACCGGTCTTTGAGGCATTAACTGCTGTTTTATAAATATATGGCATAAGCTTTGCCTTAAGTCTGGTAAAGTGTCTTACTACATCAACCGCTTCTTCATCATAATTCCATGGCACACGATAAGAGCTGCTGCCATGAAGTCTGCTGTGTGATGAAAGCAGTCCAAATGCCACCCAGCGCTTATAGACATCTGCTGTTGAAGTATTTTCGAAACCACCTATATCATGAGCCCAGAAGCCAAAGCCTGACATACAAAGTGAAAGTCCTCCTCTAAGGCTTTCCTCCATCGACTCATAGTCAGACCAGCAGTCACCACCCCAGTGTACAGGGAATTTCTGACCGCCAACTGTGGCAGAACGTGAAAACAGTACTGCCTCTCCTTCTCCTCTCTTGCGCTCCAACAGTTCAAATACACATTTATTGTATAAGTACGAATAAAGATTGTGCATCTTTTTGGCATCAGAACCATCACTGTAAACTACCTCAGTCGGTATTCTCTCTCCAAAATCTGTCTTAAAGCAGTCAACTCCCATATCCAGCAGTACCTCAAGCTTATCCTGATACCAGCTGTAAGCTTGCGGATTAGTAAAGTCAACTATTGCCATTCCGGGCTGCCACATATCCCACTGCCATACTTTTCCATTTGGACGTTTTAGAAAATATCCTTTATCCATTCCTTCTTTGAACAGTGAAGACTCCTGTGCTATATATGGATTTATCCATACACATATATTCAGTCCTTTATCCTTGATTCTCTTTAACATTCCTACCGGGTCTGAAAATACCCTGCTGTCCCATGTAAAATCACTCCAGTGAAATTCTTTCATCCAGAAGCAGTCAAAATGAAAGGTTCTAAGTGGTATTTCACACTCCAGCATTTTGTCTATCATAGACATTACCGTTTCTTCATCATAATTGGTAGTAAATGAAGTTGACAGCCACAAGCCAAAGGTCCATGGTGCAGGCAGTCCCGGCTTACCTGTCATATCTGTATATTTACTCAGTACCCCCTTTATATCAGGTCCATCAATTAAGAAATAATCAAGATATGTTCCTTCAACTGAGAAACCTGCCCTTGTCACCATCTCTGTACACATCTCAAATTCTACTTTTTCAGGGTGATTCACAAAAACCCCATACCCTTTATTTGAAATATAAAACGGGATATTCTTATAGCTCTGCTCTGTGCTTGTGCCACCATCCTCATTCCATATTGAAACACTCTGACCATTTTTTACAAACGGAGTAAATCTTTCTCCCATTCCATAAAAAAGTTCACCCACTCCAACTGCAAGCTGCTGTCTCATGTAGGTATTCTCTTCATCTCCCTTATCGTATGCAAATCCACTCCAGTCAGTCTTTATAAGCGCCATATCTTTGCCATAGGACTCCGTCAACAGCTTTCCGGCTCTGGTATATCTCATATACCATTCCTTTTTGCCTATCTCAAGTGCAAGATTTCCACTCTTTATTATGATTCTTTCTTCATTTTCGTCTACATCAAGTGGAACATTATCGATATCAAGATCAAATGAAGGCTCATTTACAACACTTCCCAAATGATGATATGTCTGTACACGAATAACCCCCTCCATAGGAGAAGAAATAATCAATGTCAGATTGATTCCTCCAAGAGTACAGCCTCTGTTAGCTATATAACCTGTTGGAGCGCATATCGTTACCTTATCTGTCTCTACCTTTGTAAAATATGCCTGCTTTGGAAAAAAACATTCTGTGTGTTCTTTTTCAAGCCAGCATCCATTATTAAATTTCATACCTTTTTCCCCATTCTTTCTCAATGATAATTATTCAGTGCCAGTTACCACTACTCTTTTTTACAGCCTGCAAAGCGGACCTTACTCGCTATGTAAATACGCAGCCCTACTGAACAGTTACCTTAAATGTACTATCAAAATCAATTATCTTTAGTTTAATGTATATCTGCAATTTTTTAAAGCAAAATTGTTTACATAAAGTGCACAATTTATTTTGGCAAAATTTTTGTAACTTTTTTTATTTTTTTGTTGACAAACCGTTTTTCATATAGTATAGTATGTATTGTTCACGGAACGCATGAACAAAACTTAATAAATGCGATAGTGGCGTAGTTGGTAACGCGCGACCTTGCCAAGGTCGAGACCGCGGGTTCGAGCCCCGTCTATCGCTCT
>JAFPAQ010000071.1 GCA_017424235.1 Lachnospiraceae bacterium
ATTGCTATTACAACTGATAATACTGCAAAAATTTTGATTGGTATTGATGAAATAAAAGAACACTATAATATATCAGATCGCTAAATATATTAAACCACTTTACAATTATAAAACAGAATCTATATGTAATTGCAATTCAACATGGGTATTGAAAAGCTAATAAAAGAAAAATGTAATACTTAGAAAACGGCTGATAACATTCCGTAGACTGCCCGTTGGAGAATGGTGATATTTCCTTATATGGTGCTGAAAAACACAGAAGTAAATTTGCATGGATGCAAATTTAGGCGAGACGGAGGCATGGAAGCCGACTCGAGCCGGCTTCGCCCGTTTTAGAAAGTTTTGGGCAGCATATTAGGAAATTCCCATTCAGAATCCATGGCAGTCCGAGGAATGTTATCAGCCGTTTTCGTCCGTTTGTCAATACATGAAGGCTGAACTGTCACAAAAATCTTTTGGACATATATTGAATAATATCTAAAATCAATACAGATTTTTAACCTTAAATTCTCTTTCAGTCTCACGTCTCTGATCTTTTCTGGCAATGTCCTCTCTCTTGTCATAAAGCTTTTTACCACGTGCAAGACCTATTTCTATTTTTGCTTTTCCATTAGAAAAATATACCTGAAGCGGAACAAGAGTATATCCCTTTTCTTTAATTTTTCCAAGCAGTTTGTTTATCTCCTGTTTATGCAAAAGCAGCTTTTTGACTCTTAATGGGTCTTTATTAAAAATATTCCCTTTTTCATATGGTGAAATATGCATACTATATGCAAAAACCTCTCCATTTTCAATGCGAATAAATGCTTCCTTAATACTGCACTTACCCATTCTAAGTGACTTGACTTCTGTACCATGCAAAGCAAGTCCGCACTCATATTTTTCTTCTATAAAATAATCATGATATGCTTTTTTATTATTTGCTACAAGCTTTAAAGCTTCTTTTTTTGCCATTATCAGTTACCATGCCTTTCTTCATTTTCTTCTAATTCCCACTCCTGTGGAATCACAAAGTCAATAGTACGTGAAATCTTGTCTGTCGCATTTACTCTTACTTTTATTCTCTGTCCGAGTCTGTATCTGATGTCAGTAGCCTGACCTACCATTTCATAGCTGGACTCATCATAATAGAAATAATCCCCCGGAAGCATTGATACATGAATCATACCTTCAACTGTATTTGGAAGTTCTACATAAACACCCCATGAAGTAATTGATGAAATAACTCCTTCGTAAATCTCGCCTATTCGTTCTTCCATGTACTCAACTTTTTTGAGTTTATCAGTCTCTCTCTCTGCCTCATCTGCACGTCTTTCCATCTCAGATGAATGTTTTGCCACTTCAGGAAGAATTTCATTATAATGCTCAATACGTTTTTCATTCATTCTTCCTCTGATCTGTTCTTTTATGATACGATGAATCTGCAAATCAGGATATCTTCGGATAGGCGAAGTGAAATGACAATAATATTGACACGCCAGTCCAAAATGACCTGTGCAGTCTATTGTATATTTTGCCTGCTTCATACTTCTAAGTGTAAGTCTGCTTATGAGTGCCTCCTCAGGTGTATCTTCAATCTTTGTCAATAACTTTTGCAATTCTTTCGGATGTATCTCATCTTTTGTACTTTTTATTGTATATCCAAAATTACGAATGAATGTACTAAGTTTTTCAATCTTTTCTGAATCAGGATTATCATGTGTTCTGTATACAAAAGGAAGCTCCATCCAGTAAAAATGTTGTGCAACAGTCTCGTTTGCAACCAACATAAAGTCCTCGATTATCTTAGTTGCAACATTTCTCTCATAAGGCTTAATATCAACCGGATGTCCCTGCTTATCAAGAATAATCTTCGTTTCAAGAAAATCAAAATCTATTGAACCTCTCTTTTTTCTCTTTTCTCTCAGAATGGCTGCAAGCTCCTGCATAAGTTCAAACATAGGCACAAGTGTCTCATACTCTTTTATTTCATTTTCATCCTTATCTTCAAGTATTTTCTTAACACTGGTATAAGACATACGTCTGTTTACACAGATAACAGACTCCACTATTTCATGACTTACTACTTCACCTTTTGCATTAATGGTCATAAGACAGCTAAGTGCCAATCTGTCTACGCCTTCATTCAAAGAGCATATACCGTTAGAAAGCTTATGAGGAAGCATGGGAATTACCCGGTCTACAAGGTATACACTGGTGCCTCTGGTCTTTGCCTCCCAGTCAAGAGCAGAATTTTCCTGCACATAGTTTGATACATCGGCAATATGCACTCCAAGCTTGTACATATCACCTTCTTTGGTAAGACTGACTGCATCATCCAGATCCTTTGCATCTTCTCCATCAATCGTTACCATCTCAACACTGCGCAAATCACGTCTGCCCTGCATATCAGCTTCTGAAACCTCATTAGAAACTCTCTCTACCTGATTCATTACTTTTTCAGGAAATTCAACAGGAAGCTCATATCCTTTTACAATAGACATTATATCTACCCCCGGATCATTTACATGTCCAAGTATCTCTGTTATCTTGCCTTCAGGTTTCCTGTTATTTTTCCCATAATCTGTAATTTGACAAACTACCTTATGGCCGGACACCGCTCCTTTAGAACGTTCTGTTGGAATAAATATGTCTTCAGCTATTTTTGTATTATCAGGTATGACAAAACCATAATTCTTATTACTCTTATCAAAAATGCCAACTACCTGAGTCATACCTCTTGATACAATTTCCAAAACCTGTGCTTCCTGACGTTTTCCGGTCTGACCGGATAAAAGTGCCACCTTAACAGTATCCTTGTGAAAAGCCCCATTAACATAATTTTCCGGAATGTACAGGTCGTCCTCACGCCCCTCTACCTCTACAAAACCAAAGCCCTTCGGATGACTGATAAAAGTACCAATAATTTCCTTATCTGAATGCTTTGCCTTAATAAATTTCCCCTTTTTGGTAATGGAAATTTTTCCTTCTGCCAAAAGTTCGTTAAGTATCTTATTTAACTCTGCCCTATCTTCTTTTGATACCTGCAACATTACTGCAAGCTCTTTTTCTTTCATTGGAACATAAAATTCTTCGCCCATAAGATCAAGTAAAACTTTTTTACGTTTATCAGACATCTTCAAAACCCTCCTTTTATTATTAATGTCCTCTCGAAATCTTTATTTTCAGGCATATGAACATCAAGAGTACATTACAAACTTAATTAATTGAAAAAACACTCCGTAATTAATACAGGAGTGTTTTCCGGAATTTCAAACTCTTTTGTCATGTCATAAATACATAACAAATACAGCTTAGAAATTAATATTCAAAACAACCGAAAGCAACATAAATACTACACCTAATACTGTAGTAGCCTTAACAAGAGCTCCTTCCATAGAACGTCCCTTATTCTTGCCCCAGTAAGTCTCAGCTGCACCACTGATAGCTCCAAGACCTGCTGACTTACCTTCCTGCATTAAAACAATTATTGTAAAAGCTATTGAAACTAATATCAAAATAACAGTAAGAATAGTTCTTAAAATTGCCATATTTACACCTCCTTAACATACGAGCATAGCTATACCCAAACTAGTCATATCAATCAGTTTAACATAAAATTGAACATATTTCAACTTATATTTGCATATTTGTATTCTATACTCTCAATAAAAAGTAAAATTTATTCTTTTCCATTCCAACCGTATGTACAAAGCTTGTCATTATCAATATC
>JAFPAQ010000072.1 GCA_017424235.1 Lachnospiraceae bacterium
ATACTGCATCCGGCTGGACAAGTTGTTTCTAAATACCCATTTGGCTATCAAAAGGATGCCGATGATACCGCTGATAAATACATTACATATTAAAAAGCGTATCATAAAATTTGCCATGTTAATCGCCTCCTTTTTTTCCTCTCTTGGAAAGAAGAGAGCGAAGCATTTCTATCTCTGTTTCGGATAATTTGTCATTTTCAATGTAGGCAGACAACATAGCAGTAATATCCCCATCATAATAGCGATTCAGGAAGTAATTATTTTCCTGACTAATGTATTCACTTTCTTTTACTACTGGGGTGTAAACGAAAACACGACTCTGTTTTTCATAAGTGAGTACACCTTTGGTAACAAGACGCTTAATGAGTGTCTGTATCGTTTTAGGACTCCAATTTGTGGTCTGTAGTAGTCTGTCTGTGATTTCGTTGGTACTGATTGGAGCATGTTTCCATACGATTTTCATAACTTCAAATTCTGCTTCGGAGATCTGTGGTAAATCACCCATCTAATATCCCTCCTTAAATCTTACAAATGTAATAAAAATATTATAAATGTTAGTATTCATACTGTCAATTCAAATAAATAGGTTGATTTTAAATCTTACTTATGTAATAATTAAAATATTACATAAGTAAGATTTTTGGAAGGAGATAATAAGTACAAAAAATTGGAAATAATAAACCCAATAGTTTCGCACAGCTACTATTGGGTTACCACGTCCGGCTTCTATGTTCAGTATGGTACGTTGATCAAGATTAAGAATTTCTGCCAGCTTTTCCTGTGAAAGACCGAGTTCTGTGCGGTATTCACGTACTGCGTTGGCAAGATTTTGTTTTATATCCTGCATTGCAATTTAGAAATAAAAGTAATATAAAACTTTATCACTTTAAAGTGGTAAATGTCGCCCTGGTATGATATAATATGATTGTCGTGCTAGGGCTTCTTCGTAGAAAGGAGCGAAGACGTTTGAGTGAAAGAAATCGCAATCAGAAAAGACGTGATAAGAAAGGACGTATTTTACGAAACGGAGAAAGCCAGCGAGCGGATGGAAGATATGCATTTGTTTATACAGATTGCTTTGGAAAGCAGAAATTCCTTTACAGTTGGAAGCTAGAATCGACAGATCCACTTCCTGCAGGGAGAAGACCTTGTCAGTCGCTTAGAGAGAAAGAAAAAGCCATCTCGAATCTATAAGGAACAATTACCAAAGATCACACCTCATGTTTGCAGACATACCTATTGCAGCAACATGGCAAAAAGCGGAATGAATCCCAAGACACTTCAATATTTAATGGGGCATTCTGATATAGGAGTTACTCTGAATACATATACGCATCTGGGAGCAGAGGATGCCAAGGAAGAACTTGGCAAATATGCTAAAATGGATTAAAATTTAAAAATATTGATACAACTAAAAGAAAACCTAAGTGGAAAAAATCTTTAGTAAAATGAGAAAATCGAGCTGTTTTACTAAGATTCTTACTAAATTTGGATGACAAAATATACGAATTTATGCCACGATATGCGACGAAAACGAAGAAAATACTCTATCACAGCAAATCGTATAAAGTGGCGTGAAATCAAGGAAAATCAGCATTTTCAAGGAGTTTTTAAGGCATGATTAAAATATTATTTATTTGCCACGGCAGGATTTGTGAATAGCGCCAAGAATGGCTTAAATACGCGGTTTCCTGTGTATGGAAGGTTTGTTTTACACCTTGCTTACACCTTTTACAGAGCATGATTTTAGAGCATAGAAAAGAGAGTATGTGATAATGATAAAAGTACTGTTTGTCTGCTGGGGCACTTTGCATGCGATAGGCTGAAAATGCAGTAAAATCAATGCTTTGAGAAAATATAATGATTTGTCTACACCTCGTTTACACCTTTTGGTGCGAGGAGAATATGGACCATCCCGGAAATATGAATAAGGTCATCTTATCTGCTAAATACTTAGTGTGATAGGGTGGCTTTTTTGATAATCAAAGCAGAAATGCCTAAAATATAAAAATAGGCAAATTACGGTATTCTATTGATTAACATCGCATTTAAAAATACTCAACAGATAAAATAAATGTGGAAAATATTGAAATTTCATTTTGAATGTAGTATTATGATTCTAGAATAAATCTATGTAAAGCAGAGTGTTTGATATGATGAATATTTCAGAAAAAAAGAGGCTATATACGACCACTGAGCTATTGAGTATGGGTGCAACTTACTATGAAATTGAAAAGATGGTCAATGCTGGAATCCTTTATAAACTGGATAAAAGTGTATATGAGACAGTGAAATATAGTGGTGAAGAGTCCGATTTTTACTATGCTATGGCATATGCTCCAAAAGGCGTAGTATGTCTGATGAGTGCTGCAGTTCATTACGGCCTTTCTACTTACAGACCAAGCGAAGTGGATATAGCGATTCCGAGGAATCATAAGGTATCAACGCTACCTGAATGGCCGCCCCTGCATGTTGTATCTTTTACCGGGGACAGGTATAGTGTGGGCATAGTTGAACAGATTGAGGATGATAATAAATATAATATTTATGATATTGAGAAAACCATAATTGATATTCTCTTTTATCGCAACAAGGTTGGGATAGAGGAAACAAAGGAAATTCTTATTAATTATCTGGGTCGGTCTGATAGAGATTTGAACAAGCTGCACGAATACGCGCAAAAGCTAAGATGTGAAAAAATACTACGAACTTATTTGGAGGTTCTTATTTAATGAATGCTGAATCAGTTAAAGCAAGACTTAAAAATGTTGCTATGGAGACTGGACGAACATTTCAGGATCTTTTGGGATCATATGGAATAGAAAGAACACTTTATAGATTATCAATTTCAGACTATCGTGAGAAGTTCACGCTAAAGGGCGGTATATTCTTGTACGCATTATATGATGGAGATTATCCAAGGGCAACAACAGATATCGACTTATTGGCGAGGGGAATAGGAAACGATATTGATGAGATGAAAACGGTGTTTACGCACATATTTTCTATCACAACAGATGATCCATTAAAGTTTGATTTGGAATCATTGGATGTTAAGTCAATTACGGAATTTAAGGAATATCATGGAGTTAATGTGTCTATAACCGCATTTATGGATAGGACACGTATTCCAGTTTCGATAGATATAGGATTTGGAGATGTAATATACCCTGATAGGATACTTATGGATTTCCCGGTACTATTATCAGAAGATGCTCCGGAAGTATATGCATATTCTTTATATTCAAGCATTGCGGAGAAGTTTGAGGCAATGGTTTCATTGGGATATGATAATAGCAGATTTAAGGATTTTTATGATATTTATGTGAATGCACAGAAATATGATTTTGATGGTCAAATATTGGTAGAAGCCATAAAGGAAACCTTTGATCATAGGGGAACTTCATTACATACAATAGTTGCATTTAATCCAGAATATTCCGACGATGCGATACGATTATCACGGTGGAAGAGCTTTGTGAAGAAAAAGAAGGTTTCTTTAGATGTTACTCTTCCGGAAACCATAGAGGTTATTAAGCAATTTCTGCTTCCTGTAACAAATGCGATAGAAACAGGAAGAAGCTTTGATGCAAAATGGGATAGCAGGGAACAGCAGTGGAATGATAATTGCCAATAAGATGATATAGCAGAACAGGAGGGCGAAGTTTATGAATATTGAAGCATATGATATTGATTCATTACGAAAGTTGGTTCGCTCATTACAGAACGAAAATACTGTTCTCAAAGCTCAATTACAAAAGGCTAATATACCATATGAAGATTATAGTCACTTTGAGGAAAAGATTGAAAACCTGGAAAACTATGATCCGGACCAAGGCGAAAGAATTATCAATCCGGAATATATAACAGATGACATGGCAAAAAGGTATTTTGCCATGTTTTGGGGACGGCAGGATGTATTTGCAAAGAGAGGCAAGAATGGCGGATATTTTCCGCATGCAATAATCGTTGGAATAACACTCTGTGCCCTAAACAAAGAGGCGAAAAAGTATTCTGTGATGAATGTGAAAATACACAGTGGACACCATTAGAGCTGTGGAGAATTAAGGAACACCTAAAGGGCACTAAGGAAGATGGAACCGATGTGCTTGGTATTTATCCGTTATTAGCAGATGGTACTTGCAGATTTATTGTATTTGATTTTGATAATCATGAAAAAGGTGCAGAACAGACAGATTATGCTAACGTTGATAATGAATGGCATGCAGAAGTAGATGCGCTTAGGAAGATGTGTGAGCAAAATGGAATAAAGCCATTAGTGGAGCGTTCACGTTCCGGCAGAGGTGCCCATGTATGGATATTTTTTAAGAGACCGATATCGGCATCACTAGCGAGAAACTTTGGTTTTCTGTTGCTTGATAAGGGTGCTGCGACGGTTAACATGAAATCCTTTCATTATTACGACAGAATGTATCCTTCCCAGAATGTTGCCAGCAGAATAGGAAATCTTATTGCTCTTCCTTTGCAAGGACAAGCAGTAAAGAATGGTAACAGTGCATTTGTAGATGAGAATTGGAATGCGTATCCGAATCAGTGGGAAGTATTGTTACACGGCACGGAAAAGCTTAGCGCCGAGGATATCGAAGCTTATATGGCAAAATGGCAACAGGAATTGGCAGAAGCACGTGGAAGACTTGCAAGCCCGGATAGTTCCAATAGGCCTAAACCATGGAAAAAGAAATGTGAGTTTCTTAAGGCTGATGTTGTAGGTAAATTACATTTGGTTTTATCGGATGGGCTG
>JAFPAQ010000073.1 GCA_017424235.1 Lachnospiraceae bacterium
GAATCAGAATATATTCACAACTTTTCTGAATTGTGGATAGATTATGTTCATCCTGAGGACAGAAATATATATACTGAGGATATCTCTGCAGTGCATAATGGGACATCCATGTATCACAACTGTCAATACAGAGTCAGAAACCGCTATGGCAAATATGTATGGATAGAATGTAGAGGTTCTGTTATAAAAGATAGCACTGGAAATCCTGATATTTTTGCAGGCATTATGACAAGGCTTGATAATCAGACCAAATATGATAATCTTACTCATCTTTTGACCGGATATGAGCTTCTTAGAAATCCTTTTAATGAAACAGGTGCATTAATGCTTATAGGCATTGATAATCTAAGAACCATAAACAGCCGATATGGTCTTTTATTTGGAAATAAGGTTATTTCCCGTTTGGCAGATATTTTAACAAAAGAGGCTACTAATGCTATTGTATATCGTTTTCAGGGCGATGAATTTGCTGTTTACGGAAAAGGCATGACAGTAGACGAAATGTCTGAAATATTTAAAAAAGTATTTATAGCCTGCGGTGAAGAAGACCCTGATACAAAATCAGTTAAATTCTCTATATCAGCAGGAATCTTAGCCTTTACTGAAACTGATTATACTCCTGATATTCTCAGCAAGGCTGAACTTAGTCTCGCATTTGCAAAAGATAATTCGTCTTCACATATGACTATTTATTCTGCTGAAATAGAGGCAAAACAAAACAGAAAAAATAAAGTATCAGAGGAGTTGCTTAATTGTATAAAAAATGATTTCAGGGGATTTTATGTGGTATATCAGCCAATTCTTGACAGTCTGGGAAAAACTGTTGTGGCGTGCGAGACACTTCTTAGATGGAAAACAGACAATGAAGAAATAGGTGCCTGCTATCCTGATGAATTTATTTCTATTCTTGAAAGCAACGGTGGAATCAATGATATTGGATATTTTGTTATGAGAGAAGCCATAAAACAGGCAGCATTATGGCAAAAGCAATTTAAAAAATTCAATGTAAGCTTCAATGTATCTTATATGCAGTTAGAGGATCCCAAATTTGTACCAGCAATTATAGAAGCTGTAGAAAAATACAATGTAGATGCATCCTGCATAGTAGTAGAACTTACCGAAAGTATATTTGTTGCAGATACAGTTATGGTCAAAAATTCTTTTGAGCTTTTAAGAAAACACGGAATAAAAATAGCGCTTGACGATTTTGGAACCGGAAATTCTTCATTCTGGATGCTGCATAATATTGATGTAGATATAATCAAGCTTGATCAGTCTTTTATTCGAGGACTGGACAAGAGTACAAACAAAATAGATTTTGCGATAGTAGAAAGTGTATGTCTTATGTGCAAACGTATTGGATGTCTTACCATTGCAGAAGGGGTTGAAACTGAGGATATACAAAATATGATAAACAAATTTGGATTTGCAGGATTACAGGGATACTTATTCTCACGCCCTGTTGAAGTTCCGGATTTTGAAAAATTTTTATACAGTCATGACATGAAATAGGAGGGAATAATTCCCTCCTATTTCATGTTATCAACTTTTTATCTATATGAAACTACCTTTTCATAGTTATATCCTCGGTCTGGTTTGCAATTAACAGGCTTTATTTCAAAGAAAACTACACCATTTTTATTTATTGTAATTTCAACCGGAAGAGATTCTTTTGTATTTTTTAACACACAGCTCTTTATTAATGGCTTTGAAGCATCCTGTAACAGTCTTATCTGCTCTTTTGAAGGATATGGATTCTCTCCAAGATCATGCCACAGCTTTAATGGATTACATGTATCTTCATCCACAATCTTCTGTATCATGCTATAACTTTGTCCACATAAAACATCCATTAATTCCACATTTTTAGTTATTGCAGTATCATGGTCCGTATTCCAGGCAATACCTGCAAAGCCTCCATTATCAGTTTCTATGATAACAATGTCCTCATCGCGATATCTGCAAACACCGCCAAGCTTCTTTAACTGCTTATAAAATGCAAATGTCCAGAAAGTAGGCTTAGGTATGCATCCATTTGCAACAAGCCCAAAGCCTCCATGAAATGGAGTAAATGGAACTCCCATTTCTTCAAACACATCTCCAAATGTCCAATAAGAATAAGATTCATTCACATCTCCGAGTCGAGAAAGCTGCTGTGCAAGAAATGCTGCATTCATATTAGTATCATGGATAACTCCCTGTGGTGTATATGATGTATTGAACTCTGTGATGTTTATCGGAAGTCCTCTGTACTCATCAAAGGAATCTATTATGGCACGTGTAGTTTTAAGATTGTTAAAACCATCCTCAGCCTTCATCATTTTGTGGTATGCATAGTGTCCTTCCGGTTCAGGAAGCTCGACTGTATAGTGATGTCTGGTTACACAGTCTATGGCAAGCTCATTTTCATGACAGTATTTCATAAAGGCACTTATCCACTTTTCATCAGTACCACCACATACAGCAGGACCACCTACCTTAAAACGCTTATCTATTGACTTTATTGCATCAAATGTATTATGGAATAATTTAAAATATTCTTCCATATCAGCCTTTTCCCAAAAGCCCGGAAGATTAGGCTCATTCCATACCTCTATCGGCCAGCTAAGCACCTCTTCTTTTCCATATCTGTCCATAAGATGAATTAACAATGATTTTACCATGTCACACCACAAAGAATAGTCCTTTGGTGGAGTTGTATTTCCCTTCCAGTAAAATATTGTCTGTTTACCACTTGCAAGCTTATCAGGCATAAATCCAAGCTCCAGATATGGTCGTATTCCAACCTCCAGATACTGGTCAAATACTCTGTCAAGATAGGTATAATTGTATTCAACCTTAGTTACACCGTTCTCTTCATACTCATGATATATAGCCATATCATCACTAAAAAGTCCATGTCCTCTGATAAATGAAAAACCTATCTCATCCTGAACTAATTTGAGCTGATCCATATATTCCTTAGTCAGCGCAAGTCCCATTCGTCCTGTTCCTACACAATAATCTACATTATTGTGAAAACATACTTCATTTTCCCTATTGATTACTATAGTCCCCATATTTTCTCCTTTCAGTCAACCGATCAATATATCCCTTTACAATATCTCTGATAAAAATAGTATTTCTGCTATTGTACAGTTATCAGAATGTTTCATCAACTCACTTAAATAACAATATAAAAAAATAAGGGTATCCTATATAAATATTAGGGGTGTTTAAAATTCATATTTTCGCACTTCGCAGTTTTTTACTCCAAATGCTGCATACTCATCGTTAGTCATCTCCCTAAAATAAGACTCAATTACTCTTGCGATTCCATTATGTGCAACTAAAATATAAGTCTTATTGTCTGATTCGGCCTTAATCTCATCAAGAAGATTATATATTCTCTGTGCAAGATGAAGCATGGATTCGCCGCCTTCATAGGAAGTGACAAACTGCTTTTTTGCCAACTGAAATTCTGCTCCATTTCTTGGAGTGGATTCATATTTGCCAAAGTTCTGCTCCTTGAGTCTGATTTCTTCTCTTGCAGGTATTCCTGTAGCCTGAGAAATATGAAGAGCAGTATCTTTAGCTCTTATAAGTGGTGAATACAGGATTTCATCAGCCTTTATTCCCTGCTTTAATATTTCCTGTCCCGTAAGTACTGCCTGCTCATGTCCAAGCTGTGTAAGCTCAATATCGGTTGCACCACAAATCTTGTTTTCTACATTCCAAACGGTCTGTCCATGTCGGACAAAATAAACACATCCCATAAATATCACTCTCCCATTCTTTAGTTATCAAAAATTTTCTAATACTTACTAACTGATAAAATTTGAAAATACTGGTGCTAATATTACTGTCACAAGCCCTGAAACTGCAATGGCAAGACTGCTCATGGCACCTTCTATCTCTCCTATTTCCATTGCCTTTGCAGTACCCATGGCATGCGCCGACGCACCAAATGCAAGTCCTTTAGAAACGGGCTCTGTTATCTTAAACAGTTTGCAGAGTGTCTCTCCAAACATATTTCCCAAAACACCTGTAATAACAATTACAGCTACTGTGATTGTCACATAACCACCCAATTCCTGAGATACTCCCATACCGATTGCGGTTGTAATAGATTTAGGAAGAAAAGTAACATATTCTTCATGTGAAAGTCTACAAATAACTGAAAGCACCAGAACTGTTGTCAGACTTGTTACTGTACCAGCCACAAGCCCTGCCAATACTGCTTTATAATTATTTTTTAACAGATTCCATTGTTCGTATAAGGGAATAGCAAGGCATACTGTGGCAGGAGTAAGAAGCCAGTTTAATAGATTTGCACTTTCTTTATAAGTGGTATATTCAATCTTTCCAAATACAAGTACCAGCATAATGATAACCATCGATATCAACAATGGATTAAATATTGGAAGTTTCAATTTCTTCTTTATCAATAATCCTATTTCATAAGAAATCAGACTAAGAACAATTCCTGCAAACAATGATTCTTCAAAAAAATTATTCATTATTTCTGCCTCTCTTTTTCTTTTTTAATAATTCTCTGTGACACTCGTCCTGTAGCAAATATTACTGTAATAAGGGTCACTACTGTAATAAGACAAAACGGAATAAGCATTGGCTTTAAAATGTCCCAGCTTGTAATAAGGCCGACACCCGCAGGAATAAACATTACCGGCATTATTTCAATAAGATATTTACCTGCTTCCTTTACCTGTTCAAGCTTGATAATGCCTGTCATAAGACATGCAAACAAAATTACCATTCCATATATACTTGCAGGAATAGGTAATGGAATAAGACACTTTAATATCTCTCCAATAAAACTTATCAACAAAATAAGCAATAACTGTCTTAAATACTTCATACTATAATCTTGCCTTTCTAGAAACTTAATGTATTTATATTCCTATGTTACACAATACAACATATTTTAAAGATAATAAAGTACATTTTTTGTGACTTTAAAATATATGAAAAGTTCCGGAACTTTAACAATTCCGGAACTTTTCAATATATTTATTTGGTTTTCTTCCTCGCTATAAATTAGCAAACGCCCTGAGCTAACATAGCATCTTCTAAGGTGTCCGCAAATTTAACGGGGTTTTGAGGTCGGTTGTATATCACGCGTATAGAGTGATTGTCGGACAATTTCAATTAACGGCTGTTTTAGAAGGAGATATAAAATATACAAACACTAATTGAAGATAATAACACTCTCTACGTTTAAAAAGCATATGAGATGTGTTACATTGCTCTAAATATTATAATACCACCAAATGAATATTCGTAGAAATACAACAAAAATATATTTTCCCTTATTAAGAAAATATCTCTGTTTCATATTTTGTAATATTCTGATACACTATATTTAAAATTTCCTTTCTTTTCTCATCACTTATCTCTTTTGTATGCAGTTCCATATACCTTGAGCTAATACATGGATAATACCTGTTATAATAAAAATCATCCCATGCATCCACATATGCCTCTTTAATAGCCACTCTAAAATGATTAACTGGTGTAACCATATTTGTCGACATAATTGTACTATAAGATACATTATGCTCAATATAGTTTTGTAAGGACTTGTCCATTGTCGCAAATATAGGATTCATAGGCATTTTCATTTTGACAGAAAAATCCGCTATAAAACAAGCCATTCTATATTGGAATATATCAATAACAGCATTTAACACATGATCTAATGTTGGATTTTGAGTTGGTTTAAAAACTCCTGCTGCTATTTCACGCTCTTTTGGTTGCCCAAGAAACAATAATACAGCCAAATAAAACTCATAACCAAGAAAAATATTTATTTCATTTGTCATAAAATCAAATAATTTTTCTATCTTTTGCATAGGTGGAATTTGTTCAAAGCATAAACTGTAAATTTTAAGGAAATATAGGTATACCTCATAAAACGTTCCAATCATTTCGACATTATCACCTAAAAAGAATACTGGCAGTTTACAATCAAATATACTTTTAAACGTATAATTTCTCGGTAAATTTCTTTTTGCCTGCGGTGCAGGCGCACCCTTATGTACCAATATTTCATCAGCAGACATATTCATAATCAAATTATCATATGCAATCATAATTTTGTTCATTTGTTCTGAATTTATAGCATTACATGTATAGTCATAACAAATTTCTGTAATTGCAAATTGATTTTGTATTCCTTGCATTCTTGCTTTTAAAATAAACTTTTTCAAATCTTCTGTAACTTCATCCCCCCTATCACATTTTCCTTTATAATAGAACTGACTCATTGCTAATAAGATATTACTATCAATAAAATATAGTTTGTTATTTGGATTAATTCCGACTTCATATTCTTTTATTTGTTCCATACTTAACCTC
>JAFPAQ010000074.1 GCA_017424235.1 Lachnospiraceae bacterium
ATTCTTTTGCATCACTGTTCTTTTCAATCGCCAGATTAATATAATCATATAGCTTCTGCATACTCTCTAATACAAGTATGCTGACCAGTTCCTCCTTATTCTTAAAATACACATAAAGAGTTGCCTTGCTATATCCTGACTCCTTTGCGATATCACTCATGGAAGTATTTTTCATTCCTTTTTCCATAAAGAGCTTTTGCGCCGCTGTCGCAATATTTTTCCTATGCACATTTTGTGGCTCTTTTTTCCGCCTTGCCATAAAAAGACCTCCTTATTAATTAAACCGTAGGTTTAATTATGGAATGAGTTTTTGAAATTGTCAATAGATAAATGACAATTTGCGTTCTTTCCTGTCCGTTGGACCAGAGGACAAAAAAGAGGCTGTCGCTTTATCGATTAAAAAATCGTGAAGCGGCAGCTTCCCTGCTTGTTCATTATTTTTTTTGATACGCATCCACTCTTACAGCCACATTTTGCTGTAGATTGCGATAGAAGAACTGATAATCATATAAGTGATATATTCCTTCATCAAAGATTGACAATACAGGTGGGTAATCCTTTGGTGACACATCCGTTATCTTCAATGCACCTCTGTTCTCATCAATGTATGCTCCTGTCAGTTGTGGTATCTCTTCAACAATATTTCCACTGTAATCAGTAAAGCAGGCTCCTGGATTTTGTGATTTGTCTGCAACTGTTCCATCTGTTTTCCAATTCAACGGATTGATGGCAAGAGTTTTAGTTCCCTCCGGTATCATTAGTGAGTTTGTAATATTCTCCGCTTCACTATTAAAGGAAATGATTACTCCCACATCTGTTTCGCCTTGCGCAAATTTTAAATGACTGTATTCTTGTAATTCATCTTCTGTAATGCTCCATCCAATCGCATAACAAGCGACTAATAATTTATTTGTATCATCCTCTGCAAAGCAATCTTTTAACAGGCGAATACATAAGTCTGCCCCCTGTGAAAAACCCGCCAGTACAATTGGATGTCCCTCATTATAATGAGCCATATAATATTCAAATGCTGCTTTTATATCTTCATATGCAATTTTGAGATATTGCTCTCTGTCAGCAATTTGCATTTCATATACATTAAGTGCCGCCTGTCTGTAATACGGAGCAAAGAACCGACATTCTTCATCATATATTCCCTTCTCCATATTGATTGCACCCAAAAAGCTTTCTTTTGTTTTTTCATTGTCCAATGACATATTAAAGGTACTATCATCTCCACCATACACCGTAGGACATATAAAGAATACATCTGCTATTTTATCGTCTTCATTAGTCTCCAAATATGCCCAATTACTGCTTTCTGAGTAAATATTCTGTATCTGTTTGCTTCCACAGCCTGTAAGGCATATAAAAATCACCAAAAGAAGCATCGTTAGAATATAATTTACTCTTTTCTTCACAAATCTGTTTAACATATCATTACCTTCTCCATTCTTATTGTTTT
Source organism: Lachnospiraceae bacterium (assembly GCA_017424235.1). Classification (GTDB taxonomy): domain Bacteria; phylum Bacillota; class Clostridia; order Lachnospirales; family Lachnospiraceae; genus COE1. The sequence continues at coordinate 1,466 of JAFPAQ010000074.1, forward strand.
AAAGTTTATTAATTAATCCACTATAACAATTGAACAAATTCATTTAATCAAACAGAATTTATCAAAGCAAAAGCTTATTGTCTGATTATTTCTTTATTATACTATGAAACTTCGGGAGTGAAAACCCTGTATTCGTGCAAAGATGGTATTGTCCCAAAGTCATTACCCGAAGTTTCTCCTATCATACCACAATTTTTTTCACTTTTTGAAAAA
>JAFPAQ010000075.1 GCA_017424235.1 Lachnospiraceae bacterium
AAGCTTTTTAACTCATCATCCGTAAGTTCGATTTTGTACTTTTTAGGTCTTGCCATAGGATATCACCGCCGTTTCTTTTATTGTACCATAAAACGGCAATAATAGCCAGAAATATTGGACTAAATATCAATATGTCAGCATACTAGGAAGTGTTATTGGTTATTATAATAAAAATCTGTTAATGGTTAATGTAGATTATATTGGAATAACTGCAAAAATTATTCTGATGTTGACTTATGTTATACTTACTATTATATCAGTAATTCCAAATAGTTTTATAATGAGGGTTTTACCATCCGTCGAAGGTAAAACCCTTCCTTTTTTTAATCCATAACAAAGTTTCTACTTTTAGTGTACAAAATCCCAACAGATAGATTATACTAAAAGTGTAGATGGTGGAAAGGATATGATGATACATGGCTAGAAATGTAGCAATTGGGATACAAAGCTTTGAAGATATAATTAAGGGTAAATATTTTTATATAGATAAGACAGATTTTATCAAGGAATGGTGGGATAGTGGAGACAGTGTGACTTTAATTACCCGTCCACGCCGATTTGGTAAGACCTTAAATATGAGCATGATAGAGCATTTTTTCTCTATAAATTATGCCAATAGAGGAGATTTGTTTGAGGGGCTTTCGATATGGGAGCATGAGGAATACAGACAGATACAAGGGTCTTATCCTGTGATAAGTGTGTCCTTTGCAAATATTAAGCAGACAACTTATGAGGCTACAAGTAAAAGAATATGTGAGTTGGTAAAAAAGGAATATGAAAGGCATAATTATTTGCTTGAAAGTGAGTTGTTTTCAAAAAGTGAAAAAGAATATATAGAAAAAATGAGATATGATGTCAGTGAATTTGATGCAGAGATGTCATTGCATCGATTATCAGATTTTCTATATCGATATTATGGTAAGAAGGCTATTATCATACTTGACGAATACGATACACCGATGCAAGAGGCATATATAAACGGATACTGGGATGAACTGGTGTCATTTACCAGAAGTCTGTTTAACTCGACTTTTAAGACTAATCCATATCTGGAGAGGGGATTAATGACAGGAATAACCAGGGTTAGTAAGGAGTCAATATTCTCGGATTTGAACAATTTGGAAGTCATAACTGTAACCTCTGATAAATATGCCACAAGTTTTGGTTTTACGCAGGAAGAAGTGTTTAATGCTCTTGATGAATTGGGACTTGGTAACGAAAAAGAAAAGGTGAAAAAGTGGTACGATGGATTTGTTTTTGGTGAATATGCTGATATATATAATCCATGGTCAGTACTTAATTTCCTTGATAAAGCTAAATATAGTACGTATTGGGCCAATACCAGTAGTAACGGTCTTGTGGAAAAGCTGATACGTCAGGGAAGTAAGAAAGTAAAAATTATATTCGAAGCACTTTTAGCAGATGAGGTAGTACGTTGTCCTATAGATGAACAGATAGTATACAATCAGCTAGATTATAGTGAAGGCGCCATATGGAGTCTTTTGATTGCGTCGGGATATTTAAAGGTGCTTGGCAAAGAAAAAGAGGATGAAATGATAGGTGCAGGTTATCCAAAGTATGACCTGATGCTTACAAATTTTGAAGTAAAAAAGATGTTTCTCATAATGGTAAATGGCTGGTTTAACAGATATGATGACAGTTATAGCGAGTTTGTAAGTGCCATGCTTGAATGCAATAAAAAGGTTATGAATGCGTATATGAATAAGATAACGCGTAATGTATTTAGCTATTTTGATACAGGGAAGAATCCATCCTCGCAGGAGCCGGAAAGATTTTATCACGGCTTTGTATTAGGATTAATAGCGGAATTGTATGGAAGATATACGATAACCTCTAATAGGGAAAGTGGCTTTGGCAGGTATGATGTAATGCTGGAACCGAAAAATAAAGAAGATAAAGCATATATTTTTGAGTTTAAAGTACATGATACTGACGAGGAGAAAAGTCTGGAAGAAACTGTGAAAAATGCCCTTAAACAGATAGAAGAAAAGCAGTATGAGACAGCACTTACAGCCAAAGGAATAGCAAAGGACAGGATTGTGAAGTATGGATTTGCATTTAGGGGGAAGGAAGTGCTAATAGGATAGTAAGAGGGGGAAGCTCGGAGTTTAGAAGGCCGCACAATAACTTTATTACCATAAATGGAAACAAAAAACAGTTGCTTATTTTATATAATCTAGACTATAATAATCGTAATTATATAAATGTATACTACAGCAATTTTTTAAAATATTAAAAGGGGCTGTGAAAAAATGATTTGAACATATTTCTCATTTTTTCACAGCCTCTTTATTCATATAGAAATAATTTTACGCATAAAAGCACACATTTTGTACGGAAAATAAGATATAATGTCATAAATGTGGTAAAAAATATGCACAAAATATAAGAGAATGATACACAGATAGGATATAAATATGTTACGAGTAGGAAT
>JAFPAQ010000076.1 GCA_017424235.1 Lachnospiraceae bacterium
AAAGAAATTCAAAAACTAAGTAAAGGACGATAGACATTACTAAAGACCGTGACAACGAAGAAAATCGCTGAAATGCCCTATTTATAAGCATTACAGCGATTTTTTTCTTTTTCAACTGTCAAAGACAGGATTTCAAGAGACTAAAACATTTTTATGCATTATTACTTAGAGAATGGTATTTTATTATATAATTTATAATGAAAAAATTGTGTATTATGTTTAAAATGGACTTAAAAAAGGACAAAAAGGAAGAAACATCCTATTTTCAAATCAAAGGCTTTGAGTTATAATATCAAGTGCATGTAAAAAACTTAAGGAGGAAATAGTAATGGACAACGCATTTAATACCCCTGTTCAGGTATTTGAGGCAAATGTTAAAGCAGGAGAGGGCAAGACAAAGCTTGCACTTTTAAAATGTATCCTGTTAGGAATGATGGCAGGAGGATTTATTGCATTTGGTGGTGCAACAAGTAATGCTGCAATACATAATATTTCTAATCAGGGACTTGCAAAAACTCTTGCAGGTTGCATTTTCCCGGTTGGACTTATGATGATAGTATTTGTAGGTGGTGAACTTTTTACAGGTGACTGTCTTATGATAGCAGGCGTCTGTGATAAGAGATTCAAAGTGATTGATATGATAAAAACACTTGTCATTGTGTTTTTCAGCAATATGGCAGGTGCTGTAATAATAGCGGCACTCGTATATTTTAGTGGTCTTCTTGATTATACGGATGGAGCACTTGGTGCATTTACTATAAAGGTTGCTTATGGCAAGACAACAATAGCACCTTTTAGAGCAGTATGTTCAGGTATTCTATGTAATATTCTTGTATGTATTGCTGTTCTTATGGCTACTGCTGCAAAGGAGATAGCTGGTAAGGTGTGGGCTATATTTTTTCCAATATGGGCATTTGTAATTGGTGGATGGGAGCATTGTGTTGCAAATATGTTTTATATTCCGGCAGGAATAATTGCATCAACAAATGCTAAGTATCTGGCAAAAGCAGAGGAATTATATGGAATTACATCTGCACAAATCGCAGAACATGTTAATATAGGTGGATTTGTTTCAAATCTTATTCCTGTTACAATCGGTAATATACTTGGTGGAATGGTATTTGTTGCATTGCCATTATATGCAATACATAAGTCAAAGGCATGTAATAAATAGTGTTTGTGAAGTTACTGTACACAGGTTATATTCCGCGAGGTGTTTTCAGAATGAAAACCCGAGTTTTTCACGCGCCAAATTAAGCTTTTGCTTAATTTGTGTGCATAATTGTTACGTTCACGAGGTACGAGTGAACAGTAACTTTGTGAATAGTTATCATAAAATATATATTAAAAGGTGGAGATGCTATGAACGATAGACTTACAGAAAAAGACATTAAGAAAATGGAAGAGGAAATCGAACATAGAAAGCTGGTAATTCGTAAAGAAGCACTTGAGCAGGTTAAAGAAGCAAGAGCTCAGGGAGATTTAAGTGAGAACTTTGAATATTATGCTGCTAAGAAGTACAAAAACCAGAATGAAAGTCGAATCAGATATCTTGAGCGAATGATTAAAACAGCAACCATTATTGAAGATGATACAAAAGATGATGAGATAGGATTAAATAAAACTGTTGAGGTATTGTTTGTTGAGGATGAAACAGTTGAAAAATATAAACTTGTAACAACTGTACGTAATAATCCATTAAAAGGTCTTATCAGTATAGAATCTCCAATAGCAAAGGCACTTATTGGACATAAAGCAGGTGACACTGTTCATGTAGAGGTAAATGCCGGATTTGGTTATGATGTAGTTATCAAGTCAGTAGAAAACACAGAAGACGATGATTCAATAGAACTTAGAAAATTTTAGAAATCAAAAAAATTCAAAAAACGTATTGTGATATTTATATGTTCATAATACGTTTTTTTGTGTTATAATCTTGTGTGGAAATGTAACAGGTTATAGGAAAGGCATGGTTATAAGCGTGAATTTAATTAATATAGAAGATATTGTAAAATACTATACAGATACACCTCTTTTTGATAAGGCTTCGTTTACTGTTGATGAACAGGAAAAAGTTGGCATTATTGGAATAAATGGTACAGGTAAGACAACACTTTTAAAGATGTTAGTAGGACTTGAAGAACCTGATGATGGAAAGATTACAAGGGCAAATAATATTGTAATAAAATATTTGCCACAGACACCTGTTTTTAAGAAGGATGCTACAGTTTTAGAAGCTGTAATGGATGGAAATTTGTGTCATGATAATGAATGGTCGCTTGAAAGTGAAGCAAAGACAATGCTTCAAAAGCTGGGAATAATCGATTATTCCCAGAAGGTAGAGGTTATGTCCGGAGGTCAGAGAAAGAGAATTGCACTTGCAAACACTCTTTTATCTACAGCAGATGTACTGGTTTTGGATGAGCCCACAAACCATCTGGACTCCTCAATGGCAGACTGGCTTGAAGATTATTTAAAGAGCTTTAAGGGTGCACTTGTAATGGTAACTCATGACAGATATTTTCTTGACAGTGTTTCAAATAGGATAGTTGAGATTGATAAGGGTAAGACATACAGTTATCTTACGAATTATTCCGGTTTTTTGGAATTGAAAGCACAGCGTGAGGAAATGCAGGCAGCAACAGAACGTAAAAGACAGAGTATTTTACGAGTGGAGATTGAATGGATGAAGCGCGGAGCTCGTGCAAGAAGCACGAAGCAAAAAGCTCACATTCAAAGATATGAAGAGCTTGCGGCGCAAAAAGGACCCGTTTCTGATAGCTCTATTGATATTAGTTCAGTATATTCAAGAATGGGAAAAACAACAGTAGAACTAAAGAATATATGTAAAGCTTATGATGGGAGACCACTTATAAATGATTTTAACTATATTTTTCTAAAAAATGACAGAATTGGATTTATAGGTGAAAATGGTTGTGGTAAATCAACTCTTATGAAGATAATAAGTGGAATGGAACAGCCTGACAGTGGAGAGGTAGTAATTGGACAGACTATAAAGATAGGATATTATGCACAGGAAATCAGAAATGATGAGAGTTCAGGGCTTGCTTATATGAATCCTTCTTTGAGGGTGATTGATTATATAAGAAATACAGCCGAATACGTTCAGACAACAGAAGGTTCCGTTTCGGCATCAGTTATGCTTGACAGATTTTTGTTTCCACCTGAAAAACAATATTCACTTATTGGTAAACTGTCCGGTGGAGAAAAGAGAAGGCTTAACTTACTGAGAGTTCTAATGGAGGCACCTAATGTACTTATACTTGATGAGCCTACAAATGATTTGGATATACAGACTCTTACAATTCTTGAAGATTATATTGATCATTTTGATGGTATTGTTATTACAGTATCACATGACAGATATTTTCTGGACAGAATAGTACGAAGGATATTTGCATTTAAGAATGGTGAAATAAAGCAGTATGAAGGAGGATTTACTGATTATCAGGTAAGGCTTCAGGAAGAAGAGGGATTAGCTGTAACTGAGACCGTAAGTGAAAAAGTAATTGAAGCTTCACAGGAAAACAGGAATATAGATTTGAAAAGTATTAAAAATCGTCAGGACAAATTGAAGTTTTCATATAAGGAACAAAAAGAGTATGATACGATTGATGACGATATTGCCAAGCTTGAAGAAAAAATTGTAAGTCTTGATGAAGATATTATCAAAAATTCCAGAGATTTCGTAAAACTTGGAGAACTTACAAAGGAAAAGGAAATCACAGAGGCACTTCTGGAAGAAAAAATGGAAAGATGGATGTATCTGCAGGATTTGGCAGAAAAAATAGCTTCTCAAAATAAATAATTAGAAAAAGAAATAATAGGTATTGACTATTATTTCTTTTTTGAATAAAATGTTAGTGCACGAACAGTTTGAATACGAACAAAAAATCTGCAAAATATTATGAGGAAAAGAGGTGTGATAGATACGGAAAAACCAAAGGAGAAATATTGTGATTCGTTTGGTAAACGAAAGGTAGGTCATGTCATCAAAGAACTCAATGGAGCATTTAAAAAGAAGTTTTTAAGTTGTGGAGTAGAAGCCGGTCTTGATGAAGTTACATTTATGCATGGATGGATTATGGGGTATTTGCATTTTAACAGAGATAGAGAAATATATCAGAAAACCATAGAATCTGATTTTAAAATCAGGCGTTCCACAGTAACAGCGATACTGCAGCTTATGGAAAAGAAGGGTTACATCAAAAGAGATCCGGTTGCTGATGATGCAAGACTCAAACGTATTTTATTGACAGAAAAAGGAATGGAAACTGCCGAGAAAACCAAAGAGATAATTGATAGAATGGAAAATGATCTTCTTGAGGGAATCGAACCGGATCAGCTTGATATTTTTTATGAGGTTTCGGATAAGCTTCTAAAAAATATGAAGAAATAGCTAACGTACATAAATTGTGATGACTTACTTCTGAACAGTTATATAAAAGTAGAAAGGAAAATGATTATGCTAAAGGTATTAGGCTCACAAATTAAGGAGTTTAAAAGAGCATCCTTAATGACGCCTGTATTTATGATACTTGAAGTTATTATGGAAATGATAATTCCTCTTTTAATGGCTTCAATTATTGATGATGGTATAAATGCAGGTAATCTGAATCACATATACAAAGTGGGTGCTTTGATGGTAATGGTCGCCCTTATAGGATTATGGGCTGGACTTATGGGGGCAAAATATGGAGCAAAGGCTTCAACTGGTTTTGCGAAAAATCTTAGAAAGGCAATGTTTGAGAATATACAGACTTTTTCATTCTCTAATATTGACAAATATTCTACATCAAGTCTTATAACACGACTTACTACTGATGTAAATAATATTCAAAACTCATATCAGATGATACTTAGAATGGCAATGAGAGCTCCTGCTTCAATGATAGTTGCAATGATAATGGCATTTTCAATCAATTCAAAGCTTGCAAGTATATATGTAATTGCAGTTATTTTTTTAGGAAGCTGTATTGGAATGATTATTCCTAGAGCTTCAAAGCATTTCAGGGCTGTTTTTGAAAAATATGACGATCTCAATGCAAGTATACAGGAGAATGTATCTGCTATAAGAGTAGTTAAGGCTTATGTAAGAGAAGATTATGAGAAAGAAAAGTTTTCTATTGCCAACTCAAATATTTATAATATGTTTTTAAAGGCTGAAAAGCTTGTAATCATTAATATGCCACTTATGCAAATCACAGTTAATGCATGTATTCTTGTTATTTCATGGTTAGGCGCAAAGATGATAGTTGGAAGTACATTTACAACTGGCGAGCTTACAAGTATGCTTGCATATTGTATGAATATACTTATGAATCTTATGATGGTTTCAATGATATTTGTAATGCTTATCATGAGTCATGCGAGTGCAAAACGTATTGCAGAGGTTCTTACAGAAAAAACAAATATTGACAATCCTGAAAATCCTGTTATGGAAGTAAAGGATGGAAGTATTAGCTTTAGAAATGTCGATTTTTCATATAATAATGATGGAAAGAATGTTCTTCAGAATATTAATATTGATATAAAATCCGGTGAAACAATAGGTATTATCGGTGGTACAGGTAGTTCAAAGACTACTCTTATAAGTATGTTAAGCCGTTTATATGATGTTACATCGGGCGAAGTATTAGTTGGTGGTATTAATGTAAAAAAATATGACCTTGAAACACTTAGAAATCAGGTTTCTGTAGTTTTACAGAAAAATGTACTGTTCAGTGGTACTATTTTAGACAATCTGCGTTGGGGTGATAAATCAGCAACCGATGATGAATGCAAAAGAGCCTGCGAGCTTGCCTGTGCTGATGAATTTATACAGAAGATGCCGGAAAAATATAACACACATATTGAACAGGGTGGAGCTAATGTTTCCGGTGGTCAGAAGCAGAGACTTTGTATTGCAAGAGCATTACTTAAAAAGCCAAAGATTTTGATTCTTGATGACAGTACCAGTGCTGTTGATACAGCAACTGATGCAAAGATTAGAAAAGCATTTGCAGAAGAAATCCCTGATACAACTAAAATAATAATTGCACAGAGAGTAAACTCTGTACAGAATGCAGATAGAATAATTGTAATGGAAAAAGGAAGAATAGATGCCTTTGCTTCACATGATGAACTGCTTAAGACCTGTGATATCTATAAAGAGATATATGAATCACAGACAGGTGGAAATGCAGATTTTGACGAAAATGGGGGTGAAAAATAATGGCAGGAATGGGTAGAGGACCGAGAGGCAACGCACGAGGCCCAATGCAGAAGATAGAAAATCCCGGTCAACTGTTTAAAAGACTTATTGGTTACATGATGAGAAAATATACAGTTCATCTTGTAGTAGTGGTAATTTGTATTTTTACAGGAGTATTTGCCAATATTCGTGGTACTTTATTTTTAAAGACTCTTGTTGATGGATATATTACACCATTACTTGGCGAAAAAAATCCTGATTTTACACCATTAGCACACGCGATTTTATCAGTTGCAGTTGTTTATTTTATTGGTGCAGCAGCAAATTATATTCAAAACCGGTTGATGATATATGTCACTCAAGGTACCATGATGGATATCAGAAATGATATGTTTAATAAGATGGAGACTCTTCCAATCAAATATTTTGATACACATGCTCATGGAGATATAATGTCGTGCTACACAAACGATATTGATACCTTAAGACAGATGATAAGCCAGAGCTTGCCTCAGTGTCTTAATAGTAGCATTACGATAGTAAGTGTATTCATCAGTATGTTAGTTTTGAGTGTGCCATTGACAATCACGACATTGATTATGGTTGCTTTGATGATTTTTGTTACAGCTAAAACTACCGGTATGTCTGGTAAATATTTTATGGCTCAGCAAAAATCAATTGGTGAACTTAATGGATATATTGAAGAGATGATGGAAGGACAGAAGGTCGTAAAAGTATTCTGTCATGAAGAAGAAAGTATAGACAGATTTAATAAGCTTAATGATGAGCTATTTGATAGTGCATACAATGCAAATAAATTTGGTAATATGATAGGACCTATCAATGCACAGCTTGGTAATTTAAGCTACGTTGTCTGTGCAGTTGTTGGCGGTGCACTTGCTTTTAGTAATGTTAGTGGACTTACACTTGGTGGACTTATCAGTTTCCTTACATTTAACAAAAACTTTAATATGCCTATAAATCAGGTAAGTATGCAGTTCAATGCAATAGTAATGGCATTAGCAGGTGCCGACAGAATATTTAAGCTGCTTGATGAAAAGTCGGAAGAAGATAATGGATATGTTACTCTTGTCAATGCAACAATGGCAAACGGAGAAATAACAGAAACTTCAAAGCATACAGGTATGTGGGCATGGAAGCATTATCATAAAGACAGTGATACTACAACATATCAGAAGCTTGAGGGAAGCGTAGAGTTTGATGATGTTGATTTTGGTTACACTGATGAAAAAATAGTACTTCATAATGTTGTTATGTATGCAAAACCCGGACAGAAAATTGCCTTTGTGGGTTCGACCGGTGCAGGAAAAACTACAATAACAAATCTTATCAACCGCTTTTACGATATTCAGGATGGTAAGATAAGATACGATGGAATAAATGTAAACAAGATAAAGAAAGCAGATTTAAGGCGTTCCTTGGGTATTGTATTACAGGATACACATCTGTTTACGGCAACTGTTATGGAAAATATTAGATTTGGAAAGCTTGATGCAACTGATGAAGAAGTAATAGAGGCTGCTAAGCTTGCAAATGCCCATGATTTTATTGAAAAGCTTCCTGATGGATATAACACATTGCTTACAGGGGATGGTGCAAATCTCAGTCAGGGACAAAGACAGCTCCTTGCTATTGCCAGAGCTGCTATAGCAGATCCTCCTGCACTTATTCTTGATGAAGCTACCAGTTCAATAGATACACGTACAGAAAAAATTGTTCAGGATGGTATGGATAAGCTTATGAAAGGCAGAACAACGTTTGTTATTGCACATAGATTATCTACAGTTAAAAATAGTGACTGTATAATGGTACTTGAGCAGGGAAGGATTATTGAACGTGGAACTCACGATGAACTCATAGATGCAAAAGGTAAATATTATCAGCTCTATACAGGTAATTCTATCGCAAATTAAAATATTTTGTAAAATAATTAATAATTTTCAGTCTATTGCTTGATATATTCTCATATAACTGATAAAATAATATTGTAGGTTGTCCTACATATTGATTGATGTGTATGAATGGGGTGAAGATAATGGCCTTCTCAAAAGGAAAGAGAATTGAGGATGAGACGAGCAAACGTATCATTGATTTGGCTGTAAATATTGGATGTAAAGAAGGACCCGATGCATTGACAGTTACCAGAATTTGCAGAGAATTAAATTGTGATAGACGAGTTATTTATAACAGATTTAGAGATATTGATGAGATAAATCTTATAGTGGCATGCAGATGTAATGAAGAGCTTATTAATAATGCAAATACAGCAATAAGTGATGAGGCTTCATACAATGATAATTTTGTATCATTTATTAAGGCAGCTTTTAATTACATTTATGAAAAAAATTCTTTTTTTCAATACTATACAGCATTGTATAAGATTACTGAAGATGGAATAAGCAATAACATATTACAAAAGCTTGTAGAACTGATTGACTCAGGAAAATCAGCTGGCGATATTTCAGATGAAACTGACAGCCTTGAGGCAGCAGAAAATATTTGGTTTTTAATAACGGGTATAAGTAAGATGCTGGCTTCTAATATGGGTTACAAATATCAGGATGGACTTAGAACTATGCTGTATGGAGTTCGGGCAATGCTTGAATATATGAAAAAGACTTCAGTATGTAAATAAAAAAGTTGATGCCGTCGGCATCAACTTTTTTATTTAATTAGTTTATTGATTTAGTTATTTTTTTGTCTGTATAAAGTATATGATTTATAAGCCAGTTAAGCAAAAATTCAATAACTCTTTCAAATTCTTCCTGAGTCTTCTTTGTAAAATCATATTGTTCGATTTGCTCAAGCTTCATGATAAAGGCCTGATGAGCTCTCTGTTGAATACGTAATTCGCTGTAGTTTATACTCTGCATATATTCTTCTTCATCATTAAAGTGCGTAATAGTGTATTCTTTCAATTCCTTTAATATTTCCATGATTTTGGGTATATCTGTGTTATCAACCCCTTGTTTGGCCATATTAAAGGCTCTGTCACAAATATCAAATAGAATTTTGTGTTCGCTGTCAATTAATGCATTACCTACTAAGAAATCATCGACAAACTCACATGGATTTTCACGAATCATCCATTTTTCTAATGGTGGGAGTTTGCCAATCATCAAATCACTTCCAATAATATGGCGACACAGCCATTTAGCAAGGAATTCCGTTAATTCTATCAATAATCTGCGTTGTTCGTTGTCGTCATCAATATTTCTGATTAAATAGGTACTAACCTGATCTTTGAAAAAAAGATGTTGTGCCCTTTGGTGAGGAAGCTCTGAGTCACAAATGCTTTCCATATAGGCTTCCTCATGAGAAAAATGCTCATCAGCATATTGTTCTAACTGACTTAATAGAGATTTTAAATTATCATATCGGTCTGTTAAATAGTCGTTTTTCAATAATGTATCAATTTGTGAAAGTATATCAAATAAATTTTTATGCTCATCATCAAGCATTTCTATTCCTGTAAGGCAGTCTGGTGTAAAGTAAAACATAAAATCCCCTCCAAATTTTCAGATAAAAATATATTTATATATATTTTATCACTTATTTTGGAAGTATACAATCAAAATAATATCTATTTAATTTGTTTTTAAAATTTCCAATCAATAAAATAGAAGTCTTCAGGAGGGTTAACTGTAAATGAAAGCGTTTTACTACTTATTGGATGATTAAAAGTAAGCTGGTAAGAATGAAGAGCTTGTCTTTTTATATGTTTTGTGTCCGGATTATAAAGAAAATCTCCGGGAAGAGGATGTCCAATTGCTTTCATGTGAACACGTATTTGATGAGTTCTTCCAGTCTCTAATTCTATCATAAGTAATGAATAATCCGTATTGTCATCAGTTTTGCCGGTTTCTAAAAGAGTATAGTGAGTGACAGCAGTGTCACCTTTTTCAAAATCTATACAGCGCTCAATAACAGATTCTTCTTTTCTGGCAATAGGTATATCAATAGTACCTGCTTTTTCTGTTATGCCACTGGCTATTGCAAGATACTTGCGATGAATTTTTTTTTCTGTCTGTTGTGAAGAAAGCCTTGCACTGCTAAGCATATTCTTGGCAATAAGGACTAATCCGGATGTGTCTCTGTCAATACGGTTTATACATCTGAAAACAAAGTTTTTATAATGATAGGCACAATAGTTTGCAAGAGTATCTTCATAATGACCAAGTGATGGATGTACAGCAAGACCGGAAGGCTTGTTCATAAGAAGGATATCTTCATCTTCATACACAACCATTTTTTGAAAAGCTTCTTTTGAAATATAGCTTGCCGGAATATTTTCAGAGGCCTTTTCTTCGATAATGTTGATTGTTAATATATCATCTGACTTTAGCTTGTCGCGCACATGAGCCCATATCCCATTAAGTAAAATTCCATTTTCAGTTTTTTTCAAATGTATCATAAGAGGACGGGAGTATCCGTTGGTTTTTAAAAAGTATTCTATTGTCTGACCTTCATAATCAGTTGATATTTTATATTCCATGATTTTATTCATATTAATCTCCATTTCTGAGCAATTTATTGCGAAGAGGCGACGAGAATCTCAGTACCTTTGTTTTATATATGATAACTGATGTGAAATAGTATGTCTATGTAAGGAATATAAAATTATTTATGAAAAAATTAAATTAGGTATTGACATTAATTGTCAATTAGACTATTATAAAAACACAAATATTAAATGTCATTAAGACAATTAATCGCAAGAGGTATAGTGAAGAAAGCATGGTGATTAATATGACGGAAAAGGAATTTATTGAGAACTATGACGTAACAAAGTATGAAAGACCTTCAGTTACAGTGGACACTTTGATTTTTTCTGTAAATGAGGATATGAAGCTTGAGATACTTTTAAAACAAAGGGACGATTTTCCATTCAAAGACAAATGGTGTATTCCGGGTGGATTTGTCGGAATAAATGAATCTTTAGATGAGGCTGCTAACAGGGTTTTAAAAGAAAAGACGGGTGCTGAGGATTTGTTTCTTGAACAGCTTTACACATTTGGAGCAGTTGACAGAGATCCGAGAATGAGAGTAATTACTGTTACTTATACAGCAATGGTTCCCAAAGCAAAGGTAAAGCTTCAAGCTGAGAACGCAAGCTGGTTTATTATTGATGATTTTGATAACTGTATTTTAAAAAAGTCAACTTCTGACAAAGAAATATTTCTCTCAGGAGATGATTTGGGATTTGATCATAGTGAAATAATTCAAATGGCAATAAAGCGTATACAGGGCAAACTGGAATATACAGATATAGCATTTGAGTTGCTTAATGATAAGAAAAGATTTGCAATATATGAGTTGCAAAAGATTCATGAAGCTATTCGTGGAAAAGAACTTGATACTGCAAATTTTAAAAGATATGTAACAAACAATTATATTAATTCCGGCAGAATGGTGCAGACCTCTGAACAGTGCAGAGAGTTTTCAAAAAGGCCAAGCTGGTATTACAGATTAGAAGAATGAAAGGCAGGGTTATCAATATGAAAAAAGTACTTATTGTAGTGGATATGCAGAAAGATTTTATTGATGGAGCACTTGGAACAAAAGAAGCAGTTGCGATAGTGCCTAATGTAAAGACAAAAATTGAAGAATACAGAAAAAATGGTGATTTGATTATTTTTACAAAAGATACACACCAAAAGGATTATCTAAGTACCAGCGAGGGAAAGAAGCTTCCGGTTGAACACTGTATCGAAGGAAGTGAAGGATGGGAAATATCAAGAGAGCTTGAGGTTAAAGATAGTAAAGTGATATGCAAACCCAATTTTGGATGGCTCGGCTGGAATCAGCTTGGAATTGATTTTGAAAATATGGATATTGAAATAGTAGGTCTTTGTACAGACATTTGTGTAATATCAAATGCATTGATATTGAAAACGCAATATCCGGATATTGAGATTACGGTAGATTCTTCATGCTGTGCAGGTGTTACGCCACAAACACATGAAGCAGCACTTTCTGCTATGAAAATGTGCCAGATTAATGTGATATGATACAATCAGAAAAATAAATTGTGAAGAACTTAGTTCTGAACAGCTACCCCAAAATAGAAAATCAGTTATAGAATAGGAGAATGCATATGATATACATTAATTCACAAAAAGCTAATATAGAATTTTTTCCGGATGGTACTGTAAGAATAAAAAATATGACAAATGTGTCACAAAATAAGGTAACATGGCAATACGAAAATGATGCAGAGTTATTTCAGATATATTCACTTGTAAGACATATTCAAAAAAAATGTAAAAATGAAAATATTGAACTATATATTCCATATCTTCCAAATGCAAGAATGGACAGAGTTAAATCAGATGATGAGGTATTTACATTAAAATATTTTGCCGAAATAATTAATTCGCTGGGGCTTAAAAATGTAAGTATTTTAGACGCACATTCAAATGTATCACTTGGAGTTATCGATAATGTGAAGAACATCGTGCCACAGAAGTACATTTTTGATTGTCTTCAAAAAGTAAAAAGTCAAATGAATAGTGACAATCTTGTCATATATTTTCCTGATGAGGGTGCTTCTAAAAGATATGCAGATCTTTTACAAGGATACCAGACTTGCTTTGGAATAAAGAAAAGAGACTGGGCAACAGGAGAAATAAAGGGGCTTAGTGTATTTGGACTTGATAGTGCGGATGCTCTTAGAGGAAAAGCAGTGTTGATGATTGATGATATATGCAGTTATGGTGGAACTTTCTTTTATAGTTCAAAAGCATTAAAGGAGCTTGGTGCAGAAGAGATATATTCTTATACCACTCACACAGAACAGAGCATTTTTGATAGTGACAGAGGAGTGTATCTTAAGGCATTAGAGACCGGTATGGTTAAGAAGCATTATACAACGAACAGTATATTCAATAGAGAAAGTGATTATATAGAAGTAATAGACTGTATTATGAGTAGAGATAATGACTATATAATGTTTTAGTAAGTCTGGATGGAGAGTAATGATATATGAAAAATACAAATGCAATGTTGTTAATTGATTTTTATAAGGCGGTTCACCAGGATATGCTTCCTGAGAGTATTACAAAATCTGTTTCATATTTTACACCAAGAATGAGCCGTGTAGACTGTTGGCAGGAAGTGGTAATGTTTGGGTTGCAGGCTTTTATAAAGACATATCTTATAGATTATTTTAATGAGAATTTTTTTAATGTACCTGTTGAAGAAGTGATAGAAGATTATGAAAGGATTCTTGATGCAGCACTTGGAAAAAACGCATATACAAGCTCAAGAATAAAATCTTTGCATGAATTAGGTTATCTTCCTATTGAGATAATTGCAGTTGATGAAGGAACTATGATACCTATGCATGTACCAATGTTTGGTATTACTAATACTGATGAACGCTTCGCCTGGCTGCCACAGGCATTGGAAAGTCTTATTTCAGCAGAAATGTGGCATCCAATGATTAGTGCAACGGTCGGGGCAACCTATCGAAAAATTGTAAATAAATATGCTGATTTAACCTGTGATGATGACATTTCAAAAGCAAGACTTTTAGGAGATTTTTCTTTTAGAGGACAGGAATGTCTTCAGTCTGCAGTAAAAAGCAGTGCCGGTTGGTGTTTATCTTTTCTTAATACTGCGACTGTTCCGGTTATTCCATTTTTGGAAAAAAATTATAATTGTGATTGTACCAAAGAACCGGTTGCATTTGGAAGTCCCAGTACGGAACATAGTGTAATGTGCAGCAATTTTGCTGTTGATGGAGATGAGATTACACTTCTTCGCAGACTGTTGACAGAAATATATCCTAATACAAGTTTTTCGACAGTTTTAGATTCTTATGATTACTGGAATATCATTGATAATGTGCTTCCAAAATTAAAGCCGGAAATAATGGCACACAATGGATGTATGCTCATGAGAGGTGATTCAGGGGATTGTGTTGAGGTTGTTACAAGAACTGTATTCAAGCTTTGGGATATGTTTGGTGGAACAATAAACAGTAAGGGATATAAGGTACTTGATCCACATGTAAAGGCAATTTATGGAGATAGTATAACTGTACAGAGATGTGAAGAAATTTATAAAATACTTGAAGAAAACAAGTTTGCAGTATCTAACGTTGCACTAGGCGTGGGAAGCTTTTCGATGCAGTGCATAGAAGAAAATGGAGAGCTTAAGCCATTTACAAGAGACACCTTTAGTTCTTGTATTAAAGCAACCTATTGTGAGATAGATAATAAGCCATTTCCAATATTCAAAAATCCTAAGGAAGGTGGATTTAAAAAGAGCCAGAAGGGCTGTTGCGTGGTATTCAAAGATGAGAAGGGAAAACTTCAGTACAGAGATGAACTTAACTGGCAGCAGGCTTGTGCAGAAGAGGGAAACCTGTTGAAAACAGTATTTAAGAATGGTAATATTATTAGAGAACAGAGTCTTAAGGAAATAAGAGACAGATTAAATTACAATAATTTCTAGGAGGACATGTATTATGAAGGAATTTAACGCAAAAGAAATGAAGGAAAGAGTTGTTGAATGGATCAGAGATTTCTTTGAAAAGAACGGAAAAGGCTGCAATGCCGTAATTGGAATTTCTGGTGGAAAAGATTCAAGTGTTGTAGCAGCACTTTGTGTAGAAGCTCTTGGAAAAGACAGGGTTATTGGAGTATTGATGCCATGTGGTCAGCAGAGTGACATTAATTATTCTGAATTACTGGTAAGTCATCTTGGTATTAAGTCTTATACAATAAATATTGAAACAGCAGTTAATGGTATTATTGATCAGTTGACACAGGCTGGCGTTGAGATATTACAGCAGACACGATTTAATCTGCCTGCAAGAATCAGAATGTCAACAGTTTATGCTGTAAGCCAGAGTAATAATGGACGAGTTGCAAATACCTGTAATCTCTCTGAAGACTGGGTAGGATATTCTACAAGATATGGTGATGCTGCTGGTGATTTTAGTCCACTTTCGCATTTGACTGTTACAGAGGTTAAGGCAATTGGTTATGAGCTTGGTCTTCCAAAGGAGCTTATTGAGAAACCACCAATTGATGGTCTTTGCGGTAAGACGGATGAAGATAATCTTGGCTTTACTTATGCTGTTCTTGATGAATATATCAGATATAATAAATTACCTGATGAAGAGACAAAGAAAAAGATTGATGATATGCATGCAAAAAATCTTTTCAAATTAGAGCTTATGCCAAGCTTTGATCCGGATAAAGAGTAGAGAGGCTACTGCTGAGTCTGTGAGAAAAACGTAGTGAACAGTAATGAGTAATACTATAAAAGTAAGATTTTGTTTACTATATTTTGTTACTATTTCTTGCATATAGCATAAATAAAGTGTATAATAATTTTAATCGGCTTCCGTTTATATGACAATAATAAATGGAAGCCAAAATTCGCATACAAATGGAAAACGTTTTCTAACAGCGTTTATTGTTTAAGAAAGGATAGGGTGAATACAATGGAGTTTGCTTCAGTTTATCACAGATCTACAGATAATTATTGCTATATGCTTGATGAAAATCAATTGATTATTAATTTAAAAACAGGATATGATGTTAAAGAGGTTAATATAATTCATGGTGATCCATTTGCAAATGGTATTCTTGGTGGTGGCGAGGAATGGACAGGGCAAAAGTCAGGTATTCCATTTAAAAAACGTCTTAAATACCAGCAGTGGTGGACAACGACAATAAAACCTGAATTTAAGAGATTAAAGTATTACTTTGAATTAATTACGGATACAGAGAAATGGTATTATTTTGAGGATGGATTTGTAAGCGAAGAGCAGATGAATTTAAAGGGCAGAAGCCGTCAATGTTTTACTATGCCATGGATGAATCCGGTAGATGTTAATAGAGTTCCAAAGTGGGTTAATGATACAGTATGGTATCAGATTTTTCCAGATAGATTCTGTAATGGCAATCCTGATATTAACCCCGAAAACACAAAACCATGGAAATATGAAAGTGGCATTGGTCATAACGACTTTTATGGTGGTGATATTCAGGGAATAATTGATAAGCTTGATTATTTGAGTGAGCTTGGAATAACAGGAATATATACTACTCCAATAAATGAATCGCCTTCAAATCATAAATATGATACTACCAGCTATGAGAGAATAGATTCTCATTTTGGCGATGACCGGATTATGAAGATTTTTGTTGACGAAGCACATAAGCGTGGAATGAAGGTTATGATAGATGCTGTGTTTAATCATAGTGGTTACTATTTTGAGCAGTGGCAGGATGTACTGAAAAATGGACGGGAATCAGAATACTTTGACTGGTTTATGATTAACGAATTTCCTTTTTCTGATAAATGGGATGCTGCGAGAAAAGGACAGCTCTATACATTTGCTTTCTTTGATTCTATGCCAAAACTGAATACAAATAATAAAAAGGTGAGAGACTATCTTATAAGTGTTGCATGTGGATGGGTAAATAAATATGGTGTAGATGGTATTAGAATGGATGTTGCAAATGAAGTTTCGCATACCTTCTGCAAAGAGTTAAGAACAGCATTAAAAGAAATTAATCCTGATTTATATTTATTGGGTGAGATATGGCATGATGCAATGCCTTGGCTTAGAGGTGATGAATACGATTCAGTAATGAATTATCCATTAGCAGGCAGTATGAAGGATTTCTTTATTGATAAGTCGCTTACAGGTGAAGACTTTGAATATATGGTAAACCGTTGTTACACAAATTATATGCAGCAGACTAATGATGTACTTTTCAATCTTCTTGATTCTCATGATACCATACGTTTGAGAAATGTAGTTAATAGTCTTGATGTGTATAATAGTCTTTTGGGACTGTTGTTTACCATGCCGGGCAGTGTATGTATTTATTATGGTACTGAGATTGGTATGGAAGGTGGATTTGATCCGGATTGCAGGCGGTGTATGCCATGGACAGATATTGAACAGGGTAAATATAATGAGCAGATATCAATAATAAAGCAGCTTGTAAAACTTAGAAAAGAAGAACCACTTATGCGTGAACGCAATTTCCATTTTCCAGATGAATATAAAAATCCAAGGGTGATTCAGTTTCAGAAAATGGGATGGGGAGAAATCCTTGAAGTAATAGTAAACGGTAGTGAGGAGGATATCCAGGTAATAAATGACAATGATAGCAAGATAGTCTTTTCAAGAGGGCTTGAAGGAGATACTCTTCACAAAAATGGTATCTGCATAAGATATCTCAACAATAAGCAGAATATTTAATAAAAGAGGTATGACAATGGAAACAAAACATATATCAATTCCTGCAATTCTTAAAGTTGAAGGAGATACTCTCAGTCATATGGGAGAGTATCTTGCCCAAAAAGACATAAAAAAAGTAGTAATATATTTTGGAAATGGATTGATTAATCTGTTTGGAAAAAAAGTGCTTGATGGAATGGAAAAAGCAGGTATAGATGTATTGAAATATGAGGAGCTGGATACAGTTGATATTGATGATATAATGCCAATGGCATTTGGACTTTCAAATGATACACAGGCTGTTATCGGTATAGGCGGTGGTAAGGTGATTGATGCTACCAAATATATGTGTTTTCTTCGTAAACTGCCTTTTATCAGTGTACCTACAAGTGCATCAAGCGATGGCTTTTGCAGTTCAACGGCTTCACTTATTGTAAATGGCAGAAGGTCAAGTGTCCCGGCTACATTGGCTTATGGAATAATAGTAGATACTGATGCGATTAAGAGTGCACCACAGAAGTTTATTTTCTCAGGAATGGGAGATATGGTTGCTAAAATAACTGCAATTTATGACTGGCAGTTTGAGGCTGAAAAAGGATTCTCTACTATTAATGACACATCTGTCATGCTGGCAAAAAATGCAGTCAATTCATTTGTCAGAATGCCTCTTGAAAGTATATCAAGAGATGTGTTTATAAGAGAGCTTGTAAATGGACTTACTGTCAGTGGACTTGCAAATGAGATAGCAGGTGGAAGTGCACCTACGAGTGGTTCGGAGCATCTTATAAGTCATGCACTTGATAAGCTGCTGCCTAATCCTCAGCTTCATGGAATACAGGTAGGTATTGCTACTTATATAATGTCACTTGTACATGAACACAGATATGAGAGAATACGTAAATTTTTAACAGAGACAGGTTTCTTTGATTATTGTAAGACTCTCAATTTAAATAAGGAGGATTATATTAAGGCTATAGATATGGCACCCGCCATTAAACCGTTTAGACATGTTTACCTGCATGAAGAGAAATTCAGACAAAAAGCTAAGCAGGTAATATTGGAAGATGAGATTTTAAAGGAAATTTTAGAATAAAACTTTTGATTGACTATTGTGAGATTAATGATATAATATCAATGAATTTATTTCCGACAGTTCGTTTGTACCATCCTGTCGTTAAAAAAAACCAGGACTGATTATTACGCAGTAATTAGGTCTTGTGTTATGGCACAGGACCTTTTTGTTTTGTACCGGGAAATTACGTTAGTGTAGATAGAGGTAGTTAAAGCGAATGCACTGACATTTGATTTTTTTGAGGTGTTGTATGTTCTATTTAAAAACAGAAGAAAATTTTGATTCAGCTCATTTTCTTAAAGGTTATGAAGGAAAGTGCAGCAATATTCATGGACACAGATGGAGAGTAGTTGTTGAAATCAAAGGCGAAAGTCTTAGTGAAGACAAGCAGAAAAGAGGGATGCTTGTTGATTTTGGCGAATTAAAGCATTATGTAAAAGAAATGTGTGATAGTATGGATCACAGTCTTATTTATGAAAAAGATTCATTAAAAACAGCTACGTTAGCTGCTTTTGCTGAAGAAAAATTTAAAACTATTGAAGTGGATTTCAGACCTACGGCAGAAAATTTTTCACGCTACTTTTTTGAAGAACTTAAAAAGAAAGGATTGGCTGTACATAGAGTTGAAGTGTATGAAACCGGAAAAAACTGTGCAGCCTATGAAGAATAATAATGCAGGTTGTAGAAAAGTTTGTAAGTATAAATGGTGAGGGAACCAGAGCAGGTGAACTTGCGGTTTTTATTAGATTTAAAGGTTGTAATCTAAGGTGCAGCTATTGTGATACCATGTGGGCAAATGAGCATGAGTGTGAATATGAAGAAATGTCACCTGATGAAATATATGCATATATAAAAGACACTGGTGTCATAAATATTACTTTGACGGGTGGAGAGCCATTGCTTCAAAAACAGATGGAGGAGCTTCTTTACATATTTAGCAAAGATACCGATATTCGTGTTGAAATAGAGACTAATGGAGCAGTTGACCTTGGAAAATTCTGTAATGATTGCAGACCTGTTTTTACAATGGATTATAAACTTCCATCAAGTCTTTATGAAGACAAAATGATTCCTGATAATTTCAGATTATTAGAAAGTGATGATACTGTAAAATTTGTTATTGGGAGTAAAGAAGACTTGGTACGGGCACATGAAATTTTGACTGAATATAATCTTGTAAATAAATGTAATGTTTACTTTAGTCCTGTATTTGGAAAGATTGAACCGGCAGAGATGGTTGATTATATGATTCAAAACAAATTAAATAAAGTCAGACTTCAGATTCAGATGCATAAGATAATTTGGGATCCTGAAAAAAGAGGAGTATAGGTGTAACTGCTGTTGTTGATGGAAAGGTAAGGTTTATAAATGATAGATACAAAGGCAATAGAGGAGCATATTCGTGGAATACTTGTAGCACTTGGAGATAATCCTGAAAGAGAAGGCTTGAAGGATACACCAAAGAGAGTTGCAAAGATGTATGAAGAAGTTTTTGCAGGCATGAATTATACCAATCATGAGCTTGCAGAAATGTTTGATAAGACTTTTGAAGAATGTTATGAGTCAGAGGATTCCGACAGAATAGTAGTTATGCGTGATATTGATTTGTTTTCATATTGCGAACATCACATGGCTCTTATGTATGATATGAAAGCTACAGTTGCTTATATCCCAAATGGCAAGGTAATAGGACTTTCAAAGATTGCACGTATATGTGATATGGTTGGAAGACGTTTACAGCTTCAGGAAAAAATAGGTCAGGATATTGCAGATATTATGACTGAGATTACCAAAAGCCCGGATGTAGCAGTTTGCATTGAAGGTTATCATAGCTGTGTTTCTGCAAGAGGAATTAAGAAAAATAATACAAAGACGTTTACAGCTGAACTAAGAGGAGCGTTTAGAGATAATCCAAATTTGCAGATATATTTAAGATAAATTTGAGATGTAAAGAAAGGTATGGATTATAAATTATGAAAGCTTTAGTTTTATCAAGTGGTGGAGTTGATTCTACAACTGCATTAGGCATTGCGGTTAATAAGTATGGAAAAGACAATGTTATTGCTCTTTCAATGTCCTATGGGCAGAAACATGATAAGGAAATACAGGCTGCCATAGCTGTTTCGGAATATTATGGTGTAGAGCATCTTTTTCTTGATTTAAGTAAAATATTTCAATACAGTAACTGTTCATTGCTGAAGCAGTCAACTGATGAAATACCGGAAGAAAGCTATGCAAGTCAGATAGAAAAGACAGGAGGAGATAAACCTGTAAGTACTTATGTTCCGTTTAGAAATGGACTTTTTCTTTCTACTGCTGCCAGTATAGCAATTAGCAAGGAATGTGACATTATTTATTATGGGGCGCATGCAGATGATGCGGCGGGATTTGCATATCCTGATTGTTCACCGGTGTTTAACAATGCAATGAATGAAGCAATATGGGAAGGCTCAGGGCATCAGTTAAAAATAGAAGCACCGTTTGTAAATATTTCAAAATCACAAATAATTAAGAGGGGACTTGAACTTAAAGTGCCATATGAGCTTACATGGTCATGCTATGAAGGCGGAGATAGACCTTGTGGAAAATGTGGTACATGTATTGACAGAGCAAATGCTTTTGAACTTAATGGAGTAGAAGACCCGGCATTAAAATAGGAGAAATAAATGAGTGATAAAAGAGAAAAAGAAAATTTAACCTTATTAGGAAATCAAAATACACAATACAAATCAGAATATGATCCAAGTGTGCTTGAGACATTTGTGAATAAGCATCCTGAAAATGATTATTTTGTCAAATTCAACTGTCCTGAGTTTACCAGTCTTTGTCCGATAACCGGACAACCGGATTTTGCAACAATTACTATATCTTATGTTCCTGAAACATTAATGGTTGAAAGTAAGAGTCTTAAGCTTTATTTGTTCTCTTACAGAAATCATGGTGATTTTCACGAGGATTGTGTAAATAAGATTATGAAGGATCTTATCAAATTAATGGATCCAAAATATATTGAAGTAACAGGAAAATTCCTTCCACGTGGTGGCATTTCAATAGATCCATATTGCAATTATGGCAAAAAGGGAACACGTTGGGAAGAGGTTGCATGGAATAGGCTTGCACAGCATGACCTTTATCCGGAAAAGGTTGACAACAGATGATAAATTAAAATGAGCAGCTATGCTATTAATATTAAGTAGTTATGGCTGTTTTATTAAATCAATATTTAGAAAGAATAAATTGGTGAATGAATAATGGAGGAATTTTTAAGAAGCTATGACTTTATGAAATTAGGCCAGGCAGTTAATCATTGTAATTTTCAGGTTGCGGGTATGACTGCAAACAGAATGTTAAATAAGGCAAAAGAATTGAATGATGATTTTTTTGTAAAAAAACTTACAAGTATCAGACAGTGTATAGCATCAAGAAACAAAGAACAGTCATTAAATATTTTGTCACTTATGATAAATAAAAGAGCACGGCTTTTAAATGATATGTATAAAAATGATTAATTATAAGCATAAAATGTCATAAAAATATAATTTTTGTCATCAGTTTGAATGATATATCTGCATTTTTTTGAGATAATGTCGCAAAGAATTGCTCAAAAATTAGGGGAGTGTAAAAAGCATAAACGAAATTTTTTGCACGCGGTAAATATGAAGAAAGCATGGTGATTATTATGAAAAAGAAATTAGTTGCAATGACATTGGCTATTTGTATAACCTGCAGTCTTATAGGTTGTCAAAAAGAGACCTCTGTTGTGAGTACTCAAGTGACAACAGAGGCTTCGTCTGTGGCTGAAATTGAATCAGAAGAAGAAACTGTTGTACAGACAGCAGAAGAAGTGCAGATAGAAGATGAAGATTCAGAAGGAGAAGCGCTTGTGGAAAGAATAAATATACTTTCAAATGGTGATTTTTCAAAAAATACAGATGGATGGGGTACATACATATCAGAAGGTGGAGAGGCAGAACTTTCTGTAAAGGATGAAGCAGGAGCAGTTGATATTAAAAAACTCGGTACAGTACAATATTCAAACCAGTTATATTATGATGGTTTTTCTCTTAATCAGGGTGGAGTATATGAACTTTCTTTTGAAGCTGCTTCAACAGTAGAACGTCAAATTGAGGCACGCGTTCAATATAATGGTGGAGATTATCATGCATATGTTGAGGATAAAGCAGTAAAGCTTACGTCAGAAATGCAGAAATTTACATATACATTCAATATGGAAGAGGCAACAGATGTTGCTCCAAGACTTTGTTTTAATATGGGGACTGCTCAGGGGCTTGAAGAGCAGGAGCATACAGTTACAATAGACAATGTATCACTGGTTCTTGTTGATGCAGGTAATATAAAAACAACAGAAGATAAAGAAGAAGCTGTTAATGTAAATACAAATCAGATTGGTTATAGAACAGAAGCAGTAAAGACAGCAGTTGTTCGTAATCATAAAACAGGCGATACATTTACTGTTGTAGATGAAAAAAGTGATGTTGTATATGAAGGAAAGCTTACAGATGAAATAACTAGTGATATGGCTGGTGAAACAGTATGTACAGCTGATTTTTCTGATTTAAACAAAGAGGGAAAATATAGAGTAGTATGTGGTGATGACAGTTCATTTGAGTTTGAAATAAATGATAATGTTTACGATGAACTTCTCAATGATGTAGTCAGATTTATGTATATGCAGCGTTGTGGAGTTGAAATTACAAATGAATTAGGAGGCAAGTTTGCTCATCCGGTTTGTCATAATACAGAAGCACTTATTTATGGAACAAACGAGAAAAAAGATGTTTCCGGTGGATGGCATGATGCAGGTGACTATGGAAGATATGTGGTTACCGGTGCACAGACTGCTATGGATTTAATGCTTTGTTATGAAAGTAATCCTGATTATTGGAATAAAGCCAGTCTTAATATTCCTGAAAGTGAAAGTGAATTACCTGATATTCTTGAAGAAGTCAAATTTGAAATAGACTGGCTTCTTAAGATGCAGGATGAAAAGACCGGTGGTGTTTATCACAAGGTAACCTGTAGAACTTTCCCTGGATTTGTTATGCCTGAAGCTGAAACAGCAGAATTGGTGATTTCTCCTGTTTCGGGTACTGCTACAGCAGATTTTGCAGCAGTAATGGCTAAAGCATCTACTGTTTATAAGAATATGGATGTTGATTTTAGCAAGAATTGCCTTGATGCAGCAATTAAGGCATGGGAATATATTAAGGATAAAGATTTTGGTGAAGGCTTTATTAATCCGGCAGACATAACAACAGGACAGTATGATGATGTATGTGATACAGATGAGCGTTACTGGGCTGCGGTTGAGTTATATAAAGTAACCGGTGACCAACAGTACAAAGAATATTTTGAAAATGTGCTTAAAGATAAAGTTCCTATGGGATATGGTTGGATAGAAATGGGTTCTTATGGAAACATTGCATACTTATCTATGGATAGCAGCAAGCAGGATAAAGCTATAGTTGATAAGATTAAAAGTGCAATTATTGCTGAAGCTGACAAATTTGTTGAGAATGCTAAGGTGGATGGATATAACTGTACTCTTGGAATTGACGGTTACTGCTGGGGAAGCAATCTTGG
This sequence comes from Lachnospiraceae bacterium, assembly GCA_017424235.1. Taxonomy (GTDB): domain Bacteria; phylum Bacillota; class Clostridia; order Lachnospirales; family Lachnospiraceae; genus COE1. The sequence goes on from JAFPAQ010000076.1 coordinate 24,124, forward strand.
AGCATGCAATAATGCGCGGGTACTTTTACAGGCAAATGAGTTTACAGGCAGGGATGAATATAAGATAGCAGCACAGAAGCAGTTAGACTATTTACTCGGAGAAAATTCGCTTTCTACATGCTTTGTATCAGGATATGGTACTATAAGTCCAAATAATGTACACCATCGTCCTTCGGTAGTACAAAAAGAGACTGTTAAGGGCATGATAGTAGGAGGACCTAATGTTAGACTTGAAGACCCATATGCTGCTACAGCACTGAAAGGTCAGCCTGCCGCAAAATGCTATGCAGACCATGACCAGAGTTATTCTACCAATGAGGTTACAATTTATTGGAATTCACCCTTGGCAAGTCTTTTGACAGAAATATTGAAGTAAATGGATGAAATGCTTGCAAAAATTTGTATAATAATATATGATATTACTTAGGTACACGACTGGCGGAAACAGATTTTCTGTGTAGGAATACCTACAGGGAGTGTATTATCTTTTTAGAAGCCGACCGCCTGGGCAGCATTGTTATTTCATAATACGTGCTCTCAGGTGGTTTTTTGTGTACGAGGAAATTGCGACAGCGTAGCAGTAGTTAATCAAGAATTTTCATAGAAAATTCTTGCAGACGGATGCGTTGGCATCCGATTTTTTGTACACTTTATTAACAAATATGATGTGGTCGCAGATAATGTGACAGAATGTGAGGAAAAATGAAGATGTTATCATTAGAGCAGGAGCTCAAGGGAAATGCTTATCCAGGCAGAGGAATAGTTATTGGTAGAACTCAGGATGGAAAAAAGGCAGCAATCGCATATTTCATTATGGGAAGAAGTGAAAACAGCAGAAACCGTGTATTCGTTGAAGATGGAGAAGGTATTCGTACACAGGCATTTGATCCTTCAAAATTAAGTGATCCAAGTCTTATTATTTATGCTCCGGTGCGTGTACTCGGCAATAAGACAATTGTTACAAATGGTGATCAAACAGATACTATTTATGAGCTTATGGACAAGCAACAGACATTTGAACAGGCATTAAGAACCAGAGAGTTTGAGCCTGATGCACCAAATTATACACCTAGAATTTCAGGCATTCTTCATATTGAAAATGGTGAATATAATTATGCTATGTCTATCTTAAAGAGCAACAATGGTAATCCTGATGCTTGCAATCGTTATACATTTGCATACAGTAATCCTGTAGCAGGTGAGGGACATTTTATTCATACATATATGGGAGATGGAAATCCACTTCCAAGCTTTGAAGGTGAACCAAAGCTTGTCGGTATTCCTAATGATATGGATGAGTTTGCAAATCTTGTATGGACAAGTCTTAATGAAGATAATAAAGTCTCTCTCTTCATTAGATTTATTGATATTGAAACAGGAAAATACGAGACAAAGATATTTAATAAGAATAAGTAATTTTTGGGCATTGCTATCATGAAAATAGGCAGGCAATAAAGTCCGGTTAATTAATAAACTGGTTTTTGTTTTAAATGTATTCAAATAACAGAGTCGTGCAATGCGATAGAATTGGAGTAAATAATGAACGAATTAGAATTAAAATATGGATGTAATCCAAATCAGAAACCATCAAAGATTTTTATGAAAGATGGAAAAGAACTTCCTATTGAAGTGTTAAATGGTAAGCCGGGATATATCAATTTTCTTGATGCTTTCAATGGCTGGCAGCTTGTTAAGGAATTAAAGAAGGCTACAGGTCTTCCGGCAGCTACATCCTTCAAGCATGTTTCACCGGCAGGTGCAGCAGTAGGTCTTCCACTTACAGAAGTGGAAAGAAAAATTTACTGGGTAGATGATATGGGTGATCTTTCTCCACTCGCAAGTGCTTATGCAAGAGCAAGAGGCGCTGACAGAATGTCTTCATTTGGTGATTTTATTTCATTATCAGATGTTTGTGATGTGGATACAGCTATGCTTATCAAGCGTGAAGTTTCAGATGGTATCATTGCACCGGGATACGAGCCGGAAGCTCTTGAAATATTGAAAGCAAAGAAAAAAGGTAACTATGCCGTAATTAAGATTGACCCTGAGTATGTTCCAAATCCAATTGAGACAAAAGATGTTTATGGTATTTCTTTTGAACAGGGTAGAAACGAACTTGTTATCAATGATGAACTTTTTGCAAATATGGTAACAGAGAATAAAGATATTCCTAAGCAGGCAAAGATTGACCTTGCAATAGCTATGATTACATTAAAGTATACACAGTCTAACTCTGTATGTTATGTAAAGGGTGGACAGGCTATCGGTATAGGCGCAGGACAGCAGTCACGTATTCATTGTACAAGACTTGCAGGCAACAAAGCAGATAACTGGTTCCTTCGTCAGAATCCAAAGGTATTAAATCTTCCGTTCAAAGAGAAGATTGGTCGTGCAGACAGAGATAATGCTATTGATGTTTACATGAGTGATGATTACATGGACGTACTTGCTGATGGTACATGGGAGAATATCTTTACAGAGAAACCGGAAGTATTTACAAGAGAAGAGAAACGTGCATGGCTTGATCAGCTTACGGATGTTGCTCTTGGTTCAGATGCATTTTTCCCATTTGGTGATAATGTTGAAAGAGCACATAGAAGTGGTGTTAAGTATATTGCACAGCCGGGTGGCTCAATTCGTGATGATAATGTAATTGATACATGTAATAAATATGATATTGCAATGTGCTTTACAGGAATTCGTTTATTCCATCATTAATTTTATAGTGAAAAATAGTAAAACCATTTCCTGTACAATTTTGTATGGGAAATGGTTTTGTTACGGTGCACACTGGATTAAAAAAAGTTGGTAAAAAACTTAAAAATATCTTGCAATTTGTTACAAGATATGGTAACATAAGTTTTGTCGTTAAGAGCGATTGCCAATAGTGATTAAGTTCACAATTAGAATGGATGCCGGTGTGGCGGAATGGCAGACGCATCAGACTCAAAATCTGACGGGGGCAACCTCGTGCCGGTTCAAGTCCGGCCACCGGCAGTAAAGGCTTACAGATAGAAATATCTGTAAGCCTTTTTGCTGTATTATATTTTTACAATTCCCCGAGTGAATTCATTTGCCATATGCTGTTGTTTGTTTTGTATACTTTGATATATAGTGGAAGCAATAATATCAGCTTCAATAGACTGTTTTGCAATTTCATCCAAGGACTTTAATGCTTTTGTCAATTTTGTGATTATAGGAATTTGAGAGTTTTGTTTAATGGCTTTTAATAAATCTTTGCCATTTTCATTAAAACCAAGAATCCTTGCATACTGACAATAATCGTTTTCTTTTAGAACGTCTATTGTACTCTGTTTTAGATTTAAAAGTATATGGAAAAGACAGCGACTGATTCTTGTGTAGGTCATATTTTTGGACTTACATATATTAATAAATTCTGAAAGAGTAGTATAATTGTAAATATTATTGCTAAAGGTATTAATCAGATTAGGGGTTACATCATAATAATCATAAATTGTATTCGGATTGATACCGGTTATTTTGCTCCCGAAATCTGATATAAGTTTATATTTTACTGTTTCAGAAAAATCATCTAAAAATGTGGTTTTTATGCTATCATGATTTAAAAAGTTGAATACGGATTCAGGTACATATTCCGCGAGATTGTCATTGTTTTTGGGAGAATATTTTAGTGCTTCCCGCAATGCATTTGCAGATGCAAATTCGCCCTTGACTATTTTACTGGAATTATATCCGCTTCCTTGTCTGGTTATATTGGTAAATTTAAGATTTGAATGGTTAAGTTTTTTGTTTGTGCGCTGAATATATGCTTTTATATATTCGATTCCAAGTATGTTGTTTGGATTAGACAAAATATTGTCAAAATCAATATTGGAATCAATGTTTTGATTTTGTACAGCGATATTTCTTGCTTCAGGAAATGATTTTCCGGATTTTAATGCTTCCCCTAGAATAGATTTATACTCTTCATTTTCCTTGGATAAGATTTGCGCACATTGATAAAGCTTGTCAATATCGGATTCTTCGCTTCCAAAATTTATTTCGTTAACAATTCCAAGCTTATCAATAAGGCTCACAGCACCCTGCGCAAAGTATTCTGCACTTCCCAATGCAAAATAAACCGGTAATTCTATCACGAGGTCAGCTCCATTTTCCAATGCCATTCGGGTTCGGGTGTACTTATCAAAAATAGCAGGAATACCACGTTGGCAGAAGTCACCGCTCATTACAATTATTATTTTATCAGCATTGTGCTTTTTTCTTATATTTTCAAGCTGATATTTATGACCGTTATGGAAGGGATTATATTCAGCTATTACAGCGACTGTTTTCATGAAATTTCCTTTCAGTATAGTGATTCAAATTTATTCTATAAATATTATTATAAACAGAATGGATAATTTTTTTCAATGAAATCTCAAATAAAAATTTAAAATTATATTGACAAATTTATAGGGTATATATATAATATGTGAATGTATGGATAGGAGTCTACTATGTTAGTGAATTTGACAGATGTATTTGTAAATGAAGGAAAGGTTCAGAACATAAGCGTTGAGTATGAACCAAACGAATTTGTTAGTCAGTTGGGACAGTTTGTTATTAAGCAGAAAAATCCGATTGAATTGAAGCTTTCCAATATCGGACGATCAAAAGCATTGGTTGAAGGTAAAGCGAATCTCACGTTTGCATTTACTTGTGACAGATGTTTGAGAGATGTTGATTATACATTTGATTTATCCTTTGAAATAGAGGTTGTTTCTCCTGAGTATACAGGTGAAGATGCCGAGGATGTTGAGTCTGATTTCATGGACGGATATCACTTAAATGTGGATGAACTAGTCAATGATGAATTGTTATTGAATTGGCCATCAAAAATTTTATGTAAGGAAGACTGTAAAGGTATTTGCAAAGTTTGTGGAAAAAATCTTAATGATGGAGATTGTGGATGCGATAGCTTCGTTCCTGACCCACGAATGGCTGCTATTAAAGATATCTTTAACTCATATAAGGAGGTGTAACAATGTCTATTTGTCCAAAGAATAAATCTTCAAAAGGTAGAAGAGATAAGAGAAGAGCAAACTGGAAGATGAGCGCTCCTACATTAGTAAAGTGCAGCAAATGTGGTGCTTTAATGATGCCTCATAGAGTATGCAAGGCTTGTGGCTCATACAACAAAAAAGAGATTATTGCGGCTGACTAATTATTAGTAGCTGAAACGAATAAAATCAAGGTACTGAGTTATTTCAGTATCCTTGATTTTTTTTAGTTTATATTAATCTTGAATATTAATGTTCCCTTTTTTCTTGATTTTTATTATTGAGTCTAGTATAGTAAATTATGTATGTAGTAGTTACTGTACATTTGGAGGTTAAAACGATGGAAGAATTGACTAGAGTAGTAGTTGATGCTATGGGTGGCGACAATGCTCCTTTGGAAATAGTAAAAGGTGCTGTCGAGGCAGTAAATGAAAGTAATAAAATAAAGGTATATCTTACTGGAAAAAAAGAGCTTATTGAGAGTGAATTGAGTAAATATACATATGATAAAGAACGAATAGAGGTTGTTAATGCAACTGAGGTTATAGAGACGGCGGAACCACCTGTCATGGCAATCAGAAAAAAGAAAGATTCTTCAATTGTAGTTGCGTTGAATATGGTTAAAGAAGGAACCTGTGATGCATTTGTATCAGCAGGAAGTTCAGGAGCAGTTCTTGTAGGTGGACAGTTGATAGTTGGAAGAATTAAAGGTATTGAAAGACCACCTTTAGCACCACTTATTCCTACAGAAAAAGGATGTTCACTTTTGATTGACTGTGGAGCAAATGTTGATGCAAGGCCTTCCCATCTTGTTCAGTTTGCAAAAATGGGTTCAGTATACATGGAAAGTGTCATGGGAGTAAAGAATCCAAGAGTTGCAATTGTTAATATAGGTGCTGAGGAAGAAAAAGGAAACGCGCTTGTAAAAGAAACATTTCCATTACTGAAAAACACTCCTGAGATAAATTTTATTGGAAGTATTGAAGCAAGGGATATTCCGACCGGATATGCAGATGTTATTGTTTGTGAGGCTTTTGCAGGAAATATAATATTAAAGCTTTATGAAGGTGTTGGAGCGACACTTATTAAAAAGGTAAAGGCTGGAATGATGACATCACTTAGAAGTAAGATTGGTGCTCTTCTTGTTAAACCTGCTTTAAAACAGACGTTAAAGGGATTTAGTCTTGAAGAACATGGTGGGGCTCCACTTCTTGGACTAAATGGATTAGTGGTAAAAACGCATGGAAGTTCTAAAGCTATTGAAATAAAAAATTCAATTCTTCAGTGTCTAACATTCAGAGAACAGAAAATTAATGAAAAGATAAAAGAAAAAGTTGTCTTATCAGATGAATAAAATTGTCCATGACGTAGGAGGTCTTTGAACATGAATCATGACAGTGTTGAATTTACAACATTAAAAAAAGTCACAGCAACCATTTTAGGGATGGACGTTAATGAGATAGAACCTGAAATGAATTTTTTTACTGATTTAGGAGCTGATTCACTTGATCTTTATCAAATTGTTATGGGTATTGAAGATGAGTTGAATATATCGATTTCAGCTGAATCACTTGAAGGTTTACAAACAGTTCAGGAAGCCCTTAAATTAATAGAAAGTCTGACTGATTGATTTATAATGTAGGTGGGAATATTTCCCACCTACTCAATTTTTATTAATAATAGACGTAACTATTCACAACTAATATTCAGTGATTTTCTAATGTATCAAGATCAAATTTATTGATTTTGTGTACATAAATTGTGACTGTGAAGGACTTGGTTTTGAACAGTTACTATAGACACTAGTTAGGAGCATAAGCTTATGAGAAATATGAAAGAAGTCCTGAAAGAATTGCAGGATAAGATAGGATATTCATTTAATAATGAAGACTTGTTAAAACAAGCAATTACACACAGCTCATTTGCCAATGAACAGAAAATTAATAAATTGAAAAATTATGAAAGATTAGAGTTTCTTGGAGATGCTGTGCTTGAGCTGGTTTCCAGTGAATTTCTTTTTAATGAGAATAAGGACATGCCTGAAGGACAGCTTACCAGACTTAGGGCATCTATGGTATGTGAGCCTGCATTGGCTTATTGTGCAAGAGATATTGATCTTGGTACATATATTCTTCTTGGAAAAGGTGAAGAAGCCACTGGTGGTCGAAACAGGGATTCTATTACTTCTGATGTTATGGAGGCAGTGATAGGAGCAATTTTTCTTGATGGAGGTCTCGATAATGCAAAAAAGTTCATAAATAGATTTGTTTTGTCTGATCTTGAAAATAAGATACTGTTTTTGGATAGTAAAACTTTACTTCAGGAGGAAATACAAAAGAAAAATTCGGCACAGCTTAGGTATGAACTTGTAGGAGAAACCGGACCAGATCATGATAAACAGTTTAGTGTTGAGGCATATCTTGATGACGTTCTTATTGGTACAGGAATTGGGCGTACCAAAAAAGCTGCTGAACAAAAGGCAGCATATGAAGCTCTTGTTAAGATAAAGGGCAAAAAGCGAGTTTAGTCGGGGGAAATAATGTATTTAAAGAGTATAGAGGTACAGGGTTTTAAGTCTTTTGCAAATAAAATTAACTTTCAATTTCATCAGGGTATTACAGGAATAGTGGGACCAAATGGTTCGGGTAAAAGTAATGTGGCAGATGCTGTAAGATGGGTTTTGGGTGAGCAGAGGATAAAGCAGCTCAGAGGAGAATCGATGCAGGATGTCATTTTCTCGGGAACAGAAATGCGAAAGCCTTTGGGCTATGCATATGTTGCAATTACATTTGATAATGAAGACCATAAACTGGCTATAGACTATAATGAAGTAACAGTAGCAAGACGTCTTTACCGTTCTGGAGAAAGTGAATATTCTATCAATGGAACCCCTTGCAGATTAAAGGATGTTAATGAACTGTTTTTTGACACTGGTATAGGTAAAGAAGGATATTCAATTATCGGTCAGGGACAGGTAGAAAAAATCCTTAGTGGTAAGCCTGAAGAAAAAAGAGAGCTTTTTGATGAAGCAGCAGGAATTGTAAAGTTTAAAAAGCGAAAAGCAATGGCTCAAAAGAAACTTGAAGATGAAAAGAATAATCTTGTTCGAGTAAATGATATTTTGAGTGAACTCGAAAAACAAGTTGAGCCTTTGGAGAAACAGTCTGAAAAGGCGAAAGTTTACTTGAAAAAGAAAGAGGAACTAAAAAAGCTTGATGTAAATATGTTTCTTTTAGAAAACAAGCGTATAGCTGAACAGCTTGTTGATGTTGAGGCTAAGTGTAAAAATGCACAAGAAGAGTTTGATAATGCAGTAAGTCAATATGATAAAGTTAGAGAAGAGTACGACACCATACAAAATACAATTGAACAGCTTGAGAAGGAAATAGAGAATGACAGGAATACTCTTACTAATGCAAGTGTTACCAGAGGAAAACTTGAGGGAGAAATTAATGTACTCAAAGAGCAGATAAAGGGATATGAAGGTAACGAAAAACACTTTAATGAGCGTATTGCAGTGATAAAAGAGCTGATAGCCGAAAAAGAAACAGAACGAGACAAAATACTTGAAAACAAAAAAGCAATTGATGAAAAGATTGAAAAGCTTGAAAAAGAAAGAAATGAAGCAAAAGGTTCATTAACTCAGGTTCAGAATAGAATTGAAGAATTAAATGCAAGCATTGAAGAGAATAAAAATAAAATTATTCAGACTTTGAATGATCGAGCAATAATAAAATCCAAAATGAGTAGTTTTGATACCATGATTGAACAGCTTCGAATTCGAAAAGCAGAATTAAATTCAAGATTATTGCGAGCAAAAACTGATGAGGCTGAACGCGATGCAGAGATAAAAAAACTTCAGGAAGAATTCCAAAGTATTAATAATGATATTATTGATACTAATAATCATCTTACTGAAATGGATGAGCAGAATAGAAAATACAGGGAAAATCTAAACCAAAAAGATGAAGAAATACGAGAATTACAGGCAAGATATCAGAAATATAAATCTAAACTTGATACTATTTCAAACCTGACTGAAAGATATGAAGGTTATGGAAATAGTATTCAGAAGGTTATGGAGCATAAAGAGAAAGATCCATCCGCAAATAAAGGAATAATAGGTGTAGTTGCTGATATTATCAAGGTTGATAAAGAGTATGAAACTGCTATTGAGACTGCTCTTGGTGGTAATATTCAAAATATTGTAACTGATGATGAAGAAACAGCAAAAAGAATGATTGGTTTCCTTAAGAAGCATAAGTATGGTAGAGCGACTTTTCTCCCACTTACCAGCATTACTAATCCTCAAGAATTTAAGACTCCTGAAGTATTAGATGAGAAGGGGGCCATCGGGCTTGCTTCTGAATTGGTAAAAACGGATAAAGAGTATTCGAATGTTGCAAAAGCAATGCTTGGTCGAATTGCTGTAATTGATAATGTTGATAATGCAGTTAAGATAGCAAGAAAATATGATTATGGTGTTCGAATGGTTACTCTTGAAGGAGAACTTTTAGTTCCTGGTGGTGCTATCAGTGGTGGTGCATTTAAAAATAATTCTAATCTTTTAGGTAGACGTCGTGAGATTGAGGAACTTGATGAAAAGAAAAAGAAAACCAAGGACAAAATTAGCGATGTAATGGATCAGATTGAACAGATAAAATCAGATAGAAATAAACTTCGGAAAGATATTGAAGATGAAAAATCGAAGCTGCAGGATTTATTTATTAAGCAGAATACTGCTCGATTAAATGTCGTAAATGCAGAGGAGAGAAAGGCTGAGGCTGAACAGGGATTTGGTAACCTTAAATTTGAAGAGGAAGAAATGGATCACAAATTTGAGGAAATCAATAATGATAAGGAAAATACTCAAAATGAATTAAAACAGTCTGAGGAAAATGAAAAGCTCATAGAGCAGGCAATTATAGATTTTCAAAAAGAGCTTGAAACTTATCGGGAAGAAGAAACAAGTAAGACTGGAATGGTTGGAGAATGGGATGTTGAATATGAAAAGATTGTTCAGAAGAGAGAATTTGAGCAGACCAATCTTGACCGTATTAATGGAGAGCTTGATAAGAATTATGAAGAACTTAAAGAAGTCGAGAATGAATTAAATAAATGTCAGACTGAATTAAGCGAGAAGCGAAGTAATGTTGAAAAAATCGAACAGACAATAAATGCTTCAGATACAACCCAGTCAGATGCAGAAATTGCATTAAAGGAAAAACAAAAGACCAAAGAAGAACTGTCATTTAAGCAGAAAAACTTTTTTGCAACACGAGAAGAAATTTCTGAACGTAAAAATGGATTGGATAAAGAAGTGTACAGACTTAATTCTCAGAAAGAAAAATTGGAAGATTCCATGGAATCCCAGATTAATTATATGTGGAATGAGTATGAAATAACTTTAAATAATGCCATGGATATGCGTGATAAAGAAATGACAGATGTGTCACTTATGCGAAGGCAGATATCAGGTATAAAAGATGATATTCGTAAGCTGGGCGATGTAAATGTTAATGCTATTGAAGATTATAAAAACCTTATGGAAAGATATACCTTCCTTAAGACACAACATGATGATCTTATTGAAGCCGAGAAAACTCTTGAAGGAATTATTGAAGAACTTGATACTGCAATGCGAAAACAGTTTGCCGAAAAATTTGAAGAGATTAAAAAAGAGTTTGACAAAGTTTTCAAGGAGCTGTTTGGTGGAGGAAAGGGTACCCTTGAATTGATAGAGGATGAAGATATTCTCGAAGCAGGAATACGTATTATAGCTCAGCCACCAGGAAAAAAACTTCAGAATATGATGCAGTTGTCAGGAGGAGAAAAGTCATTTACTGCAATTGCATTGTTATTTGCGATTCAGAATCTTAAACCATCTCCGTTCTGTCTGTTAGATGAGATTGAAGCTGCTTTGGATGAGGGGAATGTAAGTCGTTTTGCGAAATACTTAACGAAACTTACCAACAGTACACAGTTTATTGTTATTACTCATAGGCGAGGTACTATGGAGCAGGCAGATCGATTATATGGTATCACTATGCAGGAAAAAGGTGTTTCAACATTGGTAAGTGTCAATCTTGTAGATAGTGATGTTGAAAAATGGAGTCAGGAAAATAAGAAGGAAGAATAATTATTATTTGGTTGAAAATATTAGATATTTACGAATATTTTCATGGAAAAGAGGTAATCATGTCAGAAGAAAAGAAAGGATTTTTTAGTCGTCTGGTTGAAGGATTAAATAAGACCAGAGATAATATTGTAGCAGGTATTGACGCAGTATTTAATGGTGCATCAGAGATCGATGAGGATTTTTATGAAGAACTTGAAGAAATTCTCATTATGGGTGATATAGGTGTTAATGCTACAAATGATATAATTGAAAGAATGAAAGAAGAGGTAAAGAAAAAGCACCTCAAAAAACCTTCAGAATGTAAAGAACTTTTGGTAGCCAGTATAAAAGAGCAGATGGCTGTTGAAGAGACAGCATATGATTTTGAAAAAGAACAGTCTGTAGTTTTTATTATTGGTGTAAATGGTGTTGGAAAGACTACATCTGTTGGAAAGCTTGCTTCTATTTTAAAGGCACAAGGTAAAAAAGTTCTTATTGCGGCTGCCGATACTTTTAGAGCAGCAGCTGGTGACCAGTTAGCTGAGTGGGCACATAGAGCTGGTGTTGATATGATTGGTGGAACAGATGGGGCAGACCCTGCATCAGTAATTTTTGATGCAGTCAATGCTGCAAAAGCCAGAAATGTAGATGTACTCATTTGTGACACAGCTGGAAGGCTCCATAATAAGAAGAATCTTATGGAAGAACTTAAGAAGATGAATCGAATTATTGACAGAGAGTTTCCTAATGCGCATCGGGAAAATCTCATAGTGCTTGATGGAACTACAGGTCAGAATGCTTTGGCTCAGGCAAAAGAATTTGGTGAAGTTACAAATCTTACAGGAATAATTCTTACTAAAATGGACGGCACTGCCAAGGGTGGAATTGCAGTCGCAATTCAGTCAGAATTAAATGTACCGGTAAAATATATTGGTGTTGGTGAGAAGATAGAAGATTTGCAGAAATTCAATTCTGATGATTTTGTTAATGCATTGTTTGATATAAAGAATGATGAAGAAGATGCTGAAACAGAAGAAAGCATAATAGAAGAAAGTAACAAAAAGGACAATGTTGAAAAAATTGAAATACCTGAAACAGTAGAAGAGAACAATTTGGAATCAGAAACTGAGTTATCTGTTGAAGCGGTTGCAGAAGAAAATTCGGAAGTAAAAAATCCAGAGTCTGAAGTTTCAAATTTGGAACCAGACAGATTAACTGTAGAAAATGATAATTCTTCTGACACATCTGAAAATATGTCAATTAAGTCAGATTCGGATGATATGCCATTATTTAGAAATATAGATGAAGAGGATGCCGAGGTTGAAGAAGAAAACCCAAAGAAAAAGAAAAAATGGTTTTTCTGGTAATTAGTTAGAATGTATTATCAAAAACTTATATGATAAAATATGCAGATAGTACATTAAGATAAAAGAGGAGGAAATATTATGTCAGAGATGCTCACACTTGAAAAATTTGAAGAAGCCGCTGAAATTGTTAAAAAGGTTACATCAGAAACTAAGCTTATATATAGTGAATTTTTTAGTAATCAGACAGGAAATAAGGTTTACTTGAAGCCGGAAAATATGCAGCTTACAGGCGCATATAAGTTAAGAGGTGCATATTACAAAATAAGTACATTAAGCCCTGAAGAAAGAGAAAAGGGTCTTATTACAGCTTCAGCTGGAAATCATGCACAGGGAGTTGCTTATGCTGCGAAGAAATATGGTGTTCATGCCTCTATTGTAATGCCGACAACAACGCCACTTATGAAAGTTAACAGAACAAAAAGCTATGGTGCAGAAGTTATTCTTAAGGGTGATGTATATGATGAGGCATGTGAATATGCATATCAGCTTGCGGCTGAAAAAGGGTATACATTTATACATCCCTTTGATGACCTTGCTGTTGCAACCGGTCAGGGAACAATTGCAATGGAGATATTTAAAGAACTTCCACTTGTAGATATTATTTTGGTTCCAATAGGTGGCGGTGGATTAGCAACGGGTGTGTCTACACTTGCCAAATTGTTAAATCCTAAAATCAAGGTAATTGGTGTTGAACCGGCAGGAGCAAATTGTATGCAGGAGTCATTAAAGGCAGGAGAGGTTAATACGCTTCCTTGCGTGAATACAATTGCTGATGGTACTGCTGTAAAAACCCCCGGAAAAAATATATTTCCATATATTATGGAGAATATAGATGATGTTATTACTGTTCCTGATGAAGAATTAGTGGTTTCATTTCTTGATGTAGTTGAAAATCATAAGATGGTAGTAGAAAATTCAGGATTACTTACAGTAGCAGCTCTTCGTCATCTTGATGTAAAAAATAAGAGAATAGTATCTATATTAAGTGGCGGAAATATGGACATAATAACAATGTCTTCTGTAGTACAACAGGGACTTATTATGAGGGACAGAATATTTACAGTTTCAGTATTGCTTCCTGATAAACCGGGTGAACTTTCAAAGGTTTCAGATGTTATTGCAAAACAAAGTGGTAATGTTATTAAGCTTGAGCATAATCAGTTTGTTTCTATAAACAGAAATGCAGCAGTTGAACTTAGAATTACTTTGGAAACCTTTGGAACAGAACATAAAAATCAAATATTTAATGCTTTACATGAAAATGGATATCAACCTAAAATAGTAAGAACTAATATCTAATTTATTGATGGAAAGTATAGGGAAAAATATGAATACATTTTTGACAAAGAAGGCTAAATCAGTTAAGGGGAGATTAAAGAGATATATAATTATTACTATAGGAGCATTTTTTTATGCTGCTGCAATCAGTCTGTTTCTTGATCCAAATAAGATTGCTCCTGGTGGTGTAATGGGTATTTCTATATTGATAAGTCATTTTTGCAATATACAGTCAGGTACAATTAATATGGTATTAAATATTCCTATAATGTTGCTTGGATTAAAAAAGTTTGGCTGGCGGTTTATGTGTTCTACAGTGTATTCTGTATTCATGATATCTATATTTACAAATATATTATCAATACATGGTGCATTAACGGATGATTTATTGATAGCTGGAGTTGTCGGTGGTATTTTGCTTGGTATCTCTTTGGCAATTACTTTTAAATCCGGTGCAACTACAGGTGGAGTAGATATTATAATAAAGGTATTAAGACTTAAATGGCGTCATATTAAGACTAATATTTTTTTCCTGCTCTCAGATAGTATGGTAATTTTTGCGGCCTGGCTTATTTATCAAAATATGACAGTAGCTTTTTATGCTGGTATAGCAGTTTTTGTTAATTCTATTGTTATGGATTATGTTTTGTATGGACCGGATGAAGCAAAGATGATTTATATTATTACAGATGATCCGGATAGAATAAAGAACAGGATTTTAGATGAACTTGATATTACAGCTACAATAATTGATGCAAAAGGAGCCTATACTGAAAAAACAAAAAAAATTGTGATGTCTGTAATGCGTAAGCAGATAGCACCATTAGTTGAGGAGGTTGTAAAGGAAGAAGATCCAACTGCATTTATGATAGTGTCATCAGCAAGTGAGATATTTGGTAATGGATATAAAGATATTAGGAAGAGTTCATTATAATTTGCTATTTAAGTAAAAAGATAATGTACTTTGTTGTATCATAAGGGAGGATAAAATAATGAATATAAAAAAGCTTTTACTAGGATTAGTAATAGCCATATTCTTTTCTACAATAAGCGTTTATGGGTTAGAGGTTAATGCAGAAGAAAATTCTAGAATTGAATATGCAACTGACGAAGAAAAGGATTACCAAAGAGGACAGTTAAACAGGTATTTTAGTGACTTAAAAATGAGATATGATCTTTCAGAAGAAAAACTCAAACAGATGAACAAGATATATGAAAGTGCTATGTCTTATATGGCAAATGCTTCTCTTGCAGTATCTGAAATAGCCAGCTATAGAGGTACAGTTGAGGGATATCTTCTTGAGATAGCCAAGGAAAATACTGGTGGAACAGAAAAATTCTTAATGTTGTCAAATGAGGTTCCTATATTAAGTGCAAAATACAGCGAGCAGACATTTGTAGTTCTTTCATTAATAAATATGGGCAAATCAGATATAACAGATTTGGTCATTACACCTACAGTATCTAATGATAAGACTAAATGGCCTTTTGATATAGGACAGGCTTATGATGCACAGTGTGTTCAAATAATGCAGGCATCAGATACAGTTGAAGAAGCATATGAAAAAAGAATGGATATAGGATGGTATTTTAATGTAAGAAAAGATGTGCTTACAGGATGCTATCCATTGACGTTTCACGCAAAGTATTATCATGAAGGTTCTCCTGTGGAAGCAGACATTACTACATATATTAATATAACAGGTTCTGATCCGAGCAAATTATTGATTGATGATCCTAACAAGCAAAAGTCAAATCCAAGAATTATTGTTACAGGATATACAACAGAACCGGAGGTTGTTTATGCCGGTTCTACATTTAAGTTATCTGTTGATGTAAAAAATACATCTGATATAACAACCGTAAAAAATGTGTTGTTTAATATGGAGGCAACTGTAGAAGGCAAAGATGCAGATGCTACCTATGCAGCATTTTTACCTACTTCAGGTTCAAGTTCTGTTTACGCAGGTGATATTGCACCGGGACAAACCTATAATATCAGTATTGAGATGGAGGCTAAATCTGATTTATCGCAAAAACCATATGTTTTGACTGTAAACATGAAGTATGATACAGATGAACAGATTAATTTATCTGATACTGCTAAAGTTTCTGTTCCAATTAAGCAGGAGGCCAAGCTTGATACAGGTACTTTTGAGGTAATGCCGGAGGCAATTGCATTAGGCGAACAATCTAATATAATGTTTAGTGTGTTTAATACTGGAAAGACAACTCTATATAATGTAAAGGTTTCATATGAAAGTGAAACAGTAGAAAGTGGTATTACATATCTTGGAAATATTGCACCTGGTGCTACAGGCAATGTCGACTCTATGGTTACAGGAATTATGCCTGATACAGGAGAGCCTGTTGTAAAAACTGTGATTACTTATGAAGATGAAGCCGGAAATGAATCACGTGTTGAAAAAGATATTAACCTTTCTGTATATGAGATGGTAATGGATAACGATATTGATATGGAAATTCCGGAAGATATAGAAGAACCGGCTAAAAAAGGATTACCAATTGGTATAATTGCCGGTATTGCAGCTGGAATTGTCGTGTTAATAATTGTTATTGTTGTCTTGGTAAAAAAGAAAGCAAAAAAGCAAAAAGAAGCCAGAGAATTAGTAGATGAGGACGATGAATAATGAAATTCTTTGATTTATTGCTTATGAGCATATCAAATCTATGGAAGAGAAAATTACGTACAGTTTTGACTATACTTGGAGTTGTGATTGGTATTACTTCAATTGTCGTAATGGTAGCACTTGGAAATGGTCTTAAGGAATCTATGTTAGAGAATTATTCAAGTTTTGCATCAATGACACAGATTCAGGTAAGTGGCGGTGGATATTATGATTCTGGTAATGGAAAATCTGAAGAAAAGAGGTTGGATGACAATTTAATAGAAGAGATTAAAGCAATTGAACATGTTAGCGCAGTTTATCCAAGACTTAACTTCTCTGTAATAGCAAAAAGTGGAAAATATACTGCTGATTTCGAATTGGTAGGAGCTACCAAAGAGGATTTAGAATCACTTAATTTACCTATCAGTAAAGGAAAACTTCCGGATTCTGATACAGAGCTTAAGTTATTTTATGGAAATACATCCATAGCAAATTTTAGAGTTGAAAAGACAAACTCAAGTTATTGGCAAACTGGAGTTGCGCCAGATGTTGATTTAATGGAATCGCCTATTTTTGTGATATTTGATACAGAAGCATATTGGAATTCAAAAAATGGCAGTTCGGATTTTGCAGATAATAATACGCCTGTAAGACAACCAAAGAAATACATAATAAAGACTTCCGGCATTATGGAAGGTGGAATTGATGATTGGAATAACAGATATTGCATGGATGTTCTTTGTGATATTGATGCATTAAAAAAACAGTTAAAACAGATTTTTAAAAAGAATGTTATACCTGGTCAGCCAACAAGAAAGAATGGAAAACCTTATAATGAAATATTTTATTCTTCTTTGATTGTTCAGGTTGATAATATGGAAAATGTTCAGGCAATTTCAGATTATCTTAAAGATTCGGGATATGATGCCTACAGCTCTTCTGAATGGATTCAGTCAGAAATACAGACCATGAATATGATACAGGCAGTGCTTGGTGCAATAGGAGCAGTGGCAATGCTTGTAGCGGCTATAAGTATCACTAATACTATGATGATGTCAATTTATGAAAGAACTAAAGAAATAGGTGTAATGAAGGTTTTGGGCTGTGACATACATAATATACAGACATTGTTTTTACTGGAAGCAGGATTTATTGGATTTATTGGAGGAATAATAGGTGTACTGTTTAGCTATGGTATAGGATTTGCTATTAATACATTTTTAAGTAGTTCTATTTCAAACGCAATGGGGGTTACTGGTGCTATTTGCAGAATTCCATTGTGGTTGTCACCATCGGCAATTGTTTTTGCAGTTGTAATTGGTATGATAGCAGGATTTATTCCTTCATTAAGGGCCATGAAGCTTAGTCCGTTAGCTGCAATAAGAAATGAATAGTTTATATAAAATGGTGCTTTTATGGCACCATTTTTTTGCATAAAATAGTTAGTATATGCAATATACACACATTTATTTTCAATCGGGAATAATATATATAAACATATTTATATGTAGGTGAATTAATGGACAGAGTCAGAAATATGTTAGGATGTAATTTACCTGAAGTAATATCATATACTGGAAAGGGTGTATATGCTGCAATTTTAGATTCTGGAATAGTTGTGCACCCTGATTTAAAGAATCAAATAGTTACATTTAAAGATTTTACAAATAATCAGAGATTTGTATCATACAAAAATTTAAATAAAGGTTTTTGCTATGATGATAATGGACATGGAACACATGTTGCAGGCATTTTGTCAGGAAATGGTAAAATGTCTAATGGTAAGTATAGAGGAATAGCTCCTGATTGCAGAATTGTATGTGGTAAGGTACTTGATAGTAAGGGAGGTGGAAGTTTAAAATCGCTTTTAAATGGACTTAACTGGATATTGGAGTTGTCAAACAAGCT
>JAFPAQ010000077.1 GCA_017424235.1 Lachnospiraceae bacterium
AGAACGGTCACCAGTGCGGCGCATACTGCCAGCGTGATGACGGATTTTGCCATGCGGGGCAGACGGCTGTTCGTCCACATGACGTACAGACCTGCGGGGAAGCAGATGATGCCACCTGCAACCCCAAGTATCATAGCAGATTGTATATAATATTGCTTTAATTGTCCTTTCATCATCTGATTCATTGCCTGCAACTGCTGAACAGAATCCAATGCCATATGCCTCTCATAATCAGATAAGCTAATATCCTTCCACGGATTATTCATAATATTATCACCACCAACTTCAAATTTTCTGTACCCTATAAAATTAATTTATTGGGATTTACCAAATCGCCAAACAACGCTTTGGTAAATCATCTATACAATACCATACTTCATTGTCTATTACAATAATTGCATCGCTCCCGCTTATTCTCATCAATTTTGCAACTATTATATTGTGATATTATGCTTACTCTTAGGCTGTCTGTTCACTTTTCTTTGTATGATACGCTTCACGTCTCTTAGCCAAGGTCTTTTCATATCTCTCTTTTGCAATAGGATCTCCAGCTTCTGCTTTTGCCTTGATATAATGACCGGTACATGAATGATATTTATTGTGATACCGACTACAACGGAATACCTGATTACTGTCATAGGTCTTTCCGTCTTTCGACTGTGAATTGATATATGCCAGTCTGCTTCCACAATCCGCACAATAAAGCATTCCTGACAGTCTATGAGTAGGTTTTTCTCTGTTCCGTTATCCAACTCCACTGTAGCTTTTTTTCGATGTATTCTTATATACTTCTGCCATTGTATTTCACATTCCTTTCCATCAAAAAAGTGCCATACCTATGGCAATCGCCACAGGCTGACACAGTTCGACATTTTTCTTACAGGGCTTCTCCACCCTTTGCTTTTGCTGCTTTCTCAACAGTTTCCTTTGCCTATCCTTAAAGTAAACTTTACGGCACTGCCCCAAAATAATCTTTCAAGTAAAATTGTCCACTCGCATCTGCATTATTGATTTCTTCTGCATTTGCCAAATCATTAAAATGCCACCACTCTAAGCTGACTGGTTCCATTCCTGCCTCACTTAGATATTCACATAACCTGCAAACCTCCTTATCTTCATCAATTTCACTTATATTATTTCTCCATTCATATATTGCTGTCTTCCCTTTATACTCTAAATATTCTGTAACCTTAATATAGTCATAATCGCCCGAATAAAATTTCTGGATACTATCTACCCTTACCAAGCTTACATCTATTGCGGTTCCTTTTTGGTGAGCAGATAACTTATCTTTAAGAAACTCTTTTCCGATCCATGAAGAACGAATAACCCTACTAGAATCTCCATTATTTTCTAACATACTGCGCAAAGCATCCCTAACCATGATTTGTACCCCTAATGGCCTGAACGCTTCATAAATTTTTAGCGATTTTGTTTCCGTCCCATTTTGACACTCATTGTATAACCCATTCCACCTGTCACTCCTAATACTACTATCAGAAAAAATATCAGTTCCAACATTATCGTTATTCTCCTCTTATCTCCCAAGTGTTTCAGTTTTTTAGTTCTGATTGCTTATTTCCCAATATGGTCTGCCCTCCTTGAATGCTGTATTAAACGTCAATAATTATATTTTGTTTAGCCATTAACCAAAACTTATCCGTATGTATATATATGCGTTTCATACTGTTTCAGCGTATCATATAATTTATGTTTCAATGTAAATATTCCCTTTTTTTCAATTACATTTTTAAATACCGGATTGTGATATATTATATAAATACGTTTTTGCATCACATAAGTATCTTCAATAATTTTATCAATCACGCGATCTAATATTTCTCCATCAAATGGATTAAAAAAGAAGAATACATTATAGCTCCCATAATTCTGAAATTCCAATGCATTTATCTCTTCACATACTATCTTCTTATCTAAATGCAATCTGCGCATATTTTTCTTAGCAATACTGATTAATTTAGGATTAATGTCTATTCCTGAAACCTTGTCAAATGGATATTTGGCAGCTTCTTTTAAGACAACCACTTTACCGCATCCCACATCTAATAAACTTAGTCCTTGCATAAACGGAAGCCTTTGAAAAATATTTTCTAAGTGTTTTTCATTTGTCTTGCTGTATCCATGGACAGACTTGCCACTCCCCTCAGGTATTTCCAAATCCCTCATAGAAAAATCTAATCCACGGGGTTTTTCTATGAAATAATATTGAAATGCAAAAATAATATATCGTTTCCATCTACATATCCATTTATATATTTTCATATATACATCCTCCCATATTTCATCTTTATTCTTTGCTAATTTGTAACTATTCAGTACCCTCATAGTTACGAGCACAAATCCATGCAAAATTTGCTTCGCAAATGGATTTGTGCTTGTTTCCACTACGCTTTCTCACGGTCAGCAAAGCGAACCTTGTTCGCTATGTAGATGCGCAGACCTGCTGAACAGTTACGCTAATTCTATTAAATATTTGTGAGAATGTTGTGAGGTTCACACAAAAAAAAGGAAGAAGTTTTCTTCTTCCCTTTACGCAAAGTTTTTTTTCTCCTGATTCAGGGAAAACCAAAATGTAACCCCTTTCCTTCCATTGGACACTCCATACTTCCCATCATGATTTTCCATAATTGTCTTTACAATGTATAACCCTAACCCTGCGTGCATATCTTCATTATGCGTTCTTGCAGAATCAACCCTATAAAAATTTTTATCCTCTTCCTGCATCCCTCCATCTTTTAAATTCGCACAGGACATAGTAAGCAGTGCAAGAGGAGATTTCAATTCATGTGATACATTCGCAATAAATTCTTTTCGCATTTTATCCAAATTTTTCTGATGTATGATATCCTTTTCCAACTGTGTATTCGCTATCTGTAGTTTTTCCATTGCCTCTGATAAATGCGATGACATAAGATTTATATTATAGCCAAGCATGCCTATTTCATCTTCCCTTGAAGTCAACTCTACTTTTTTGGAAAAATCAAGTTCTGTTACCGCCCTTGCCACTTTATCAATTTCAAGAATCGGTTTTGTAAATTTTCTGCCTGCAATCCATGCCCCTATCATCCCTATCATTACCGCAAAGATAGAAATCTTCGTATTTAGCCCAAAAATCAGTTTCACGCTGTGATGAACAGCCGATACCGGAAAACCCAGTAAAACATAATATTCTGTATCATAACCATCAATCACGCCTGACATTGTCAGATTTTCATTTCCTCTTTCTATAACAGGTTTATCATAAAATGGATAATCTTCCGTATATGCACTGAACTCACATTACCAAAACAATGATAAGCGCTACCAACAAAGTAAGCTTTGCCCTTATTGATTTTTTCATTTGCTACCTTCCGTTTCAAATTTATACCCTACCCTATGGACTGTTTTAATGCATGCATACTCCGACAGCTTTGCACGCAATTGTTTTATATGCGTATCTACAGTCCTCCCATCTCCTTCATATCGAAAATCCCAGACTGCATTCAATATCTGCTCCCGTGTTAATGCTACCCCCTTATTCTTTACGAGAAAAAAAAGCAAATCAAACTCTTTTAAACTTAAATACACTTCCTTTTCATTTATGAAAATCTGACGCTTCAGAGGATCTATGAGTAATTCTCCCTCTTTTAATACTTCGTTGCCTTGTTTCTTTGTCCTTTTTAAAACAGATTCCACCCTCGCTACAAGCAGTGTTGGTGAAAAAGGCTTGATGACATAATCATCAGCCCCCTGCCTGAACCCTGTAATCTGATCTGTTTCTTTATCTTTTGCTGTCAAAAGGATAACCGGAATATCAGATAGTTCCCTTACTTCTCCCAAAACCATAATACCGTCTTTCCCCGGCATCATAATATCCAGCAGGATTAAGTCTATCGTATCTGCAAATTTTTCAAAAATGTCCAGTGCTTCTTTACCGTCCCCTGCTTCAATCATTTTATAATTTCGATAAGTAAAAAAATCTACAATCGCTTTCCGCATTCTTTTATCATCATCCACTACTAAAATGCAATTTTGATTTCCTGTCATTTTGTAACCCCGCATTTATTTTACTGTTGACTATTCTGTCCGATTTTGTTATAAGAATTATTCAAATTTACGGTCGTACAATAGTGCCGCAATCAACACTACAAAGCAAGAACCAGCGTTATGAACCAATGCTCCGGTTGTCGGTGTCAACATACCCATTACGGAAAAAGTTACTGCCAAAAAGTTAATGCACATAGATAACGTAATGCTTGCCTTGATTGTTTTTACTGTCGAATTGGACAACCGCTTCAAATAAGGAATTTTGGAAATATCATCACTCATTAAAGCGATATCTGCTGCTTCTACGGCAATGTCGCTGCCCATGCTGCCCATGGCAACGCCAATGCTGGCGGTTTTGAGCGCCGGAGCGTCATTAACGCCGTCTCCAATCATGCAGACTGTCTTGTGGTCTGACTGCAGCTTTTCTATATTCTGCACTTTCTCTTCCGGCAAAAGGTCTGCACGGACCTCGGAAATCCCAACCTGACTGGCAAAATAATCGGCAGTCTTTTTATTATCCCCGGTGAGAAGTACGGTCTGCGTATTCATATCGGCTAAACGGGCTACCATACTTTTTGCTTCCGGACGCAGGACGTCAGACAGTGCAATCATACCGACACACCCCGTTTCATCAGCTATAAGGATAGATGCCTTTCCCTGTGTACGCAGTCGCTCAAGTTCTGCATGGATTGTCTGATCAAGTGAAATGCTATTTTCAGCAAGGAATTTTTCGTTGCCGCAGTACAGCTTACGGTTTGAGACTTCTGCGTAAATCCCCTTTCCGGTAGTCATTTTAAAGACAGATGATTCCATAACGGAAACTTCCTTTTCTTTTGCCGAGGCGACAATCGCCTTTCCCAAAGGGTGTTCACTTTTTGCCTCGGCTGACGCTGCAAGTGACAGCAGTTCTTTTTTATTTATATTAAAAAAGAATGATGCTCCACCTCTTTTGGATATAAACATCATTCCTTTTATCAGTTATATATTCTCAACATCAATCAATTTTGAATCATAATATTTTTTCATATTCTCAGGAATAGCTAGAACAAACCATGATATTTCCCCGGTTTCTTTATTTATTTCAATAGGATTGTTCCCATATTCAACCTTACTATTTTCATAATATCTACCAGATATTATCCAGCTCAAACCACTATCACATACTTCTGTAATTTGATCTGTCATTCCATTTTTATGAAATTGCTCTTTTGCTTGCTCACATGCCCTTTTTAAATCAATCATATATTAATCCTTTTCACAGGTAGAGATACCGATATCAGATATTTCCAAATTATCAATTCTATAAAACTTCATTTCGTTTTCTGTCATATATTTGAATATATCCTTATTGTACTCTGTACCACTTTGACTGTCAATAAAAACGGTTTTATTTTCATGTTGTTCAGCAAAGAACGAATGCCCTTTTTTTACTTCATTTTGCCATATTAATCACCATGCTTTCTTCAAATTCTGCGAATTTGTGCAAAGCACAAATTTGCCGTGTGCAAAAACTTCCGTTTATGGTTTTTGCACACTATGCTCCCTTTGTTTCTTGAATTCCATATGCAATTTATCTGTGTTCTTGAACCATCTCCCCATTTTGACATTTCTGCACATATATCATCATATATTGTTTCTCCTATTATTGTTTTGACATTAGGATTAATCCATGCTTTTTCCGGATTTTTGGCAACAGCCTTAATCATTTTTCCAGCATGAACCATTAATCCTCTCTTTCTCATTTATGAACTCTCGGAATCTCTAAGCCAATAATCTCAAGACTTTCAGATTCCTTTTTTATAAAATCCCCCCACCTTTTTGTCAAAAACACTTAACAATCGCATCAAAAAATGCGGTGCTTCGCGCCTATTGATTAATAAGAACCGTCGTTTGCGGCGGCAATCATTTTTCGATACTAGGAGGCGATTAACATGGCAAATTTTATGATACGCTTTTTAATATGTAATGTATTTATCTTCCAATTCATTTAATCTCAGATTATCATGAATCTGATATGAGATATATGCTATTGCATGAGTTGCAACACTACAGACATAAGGATGCTATTGCCTATCCATTTCACCATTTCCATTTACTGCAAGCCTCAGTGGTAACATGAAACAGATGAATGGTTGGTTTGTGGGCTATATTGAAACTGCAAATAATACATACTTTTTTGCTACCAACATTGGAGCAGATAGCAACGCTACCGGAGGCAACGCTACCGAAATTACCATGTCTATCTTGTCTGACATGAATATCTGGCGGTCACATACCACAGATATGTGACTCATACGGCAGTCGCCAAATGGATATGCAAGCATATCCACTTAGCTCGTTGCTTGCAGAAATAGAAAAATCGGGTAAAAGTCAAACCATACAATCCTTTACCCGATTTCTTTTTATTTTCAAATCATCATTCTATGTTCTAAACAGATTTCACATTTTCTTTGAGCAAACCATTATCTGAATTTTGTTATCCGATGACAAAGTACCTCTATAATCTGCATAGCTGTCATAAACACTCATTCCAAGATTATGAAATATACTTTTTATCTCATCAAGTGAATATAATCTGATTGGATTTCCCTCTGTCATTTCAGGCATAAATATCGTCTCGCCGTAAGGATAATCAATCTGCCCATAAATCAAAGTTTTTGTTTCTTTATCCCATTCAAAATCAGATAGTGTAAGACACTTTTCTCCGGCATCCCATAGTCTGCAAGGAAAATGAGTTTCAGCATAGCTCCTATTCATAATATCCATGAAATGCCTTCCTCCCGATTTCAATGCTTCTGATATAACACAAAAGATTTTTAGGTTTTCTTCCTCGTTTTCGAGATAACCTATCGCACCATCTGCCATATTCAACACGACATCAAACTCATTGTGAAAGCTAACATTCCGAATATCCGAGCAGATAAATCTGGCATTCAGTTTCTCAGTTTGCGCCTGCTTTGTGGCATA
>JAFPAQ010000008.1 GCA_017424235.1 Lachnospiraceae bacterium
CGTACATTTCCTCGTTCATATGGTCACCTCCACAAAATGATGAAGACATCCTCTTTTTGCTGCCTCCTCAATTAAATTCTATCATCCGTTACAATGTGCTCGATTCCTGTATGTTCTCTACTTAAGTAATCTTTCAAAAATGTTGGGAACGCCTTGACCTGATCCAGTTTTTCAATGGGCACCCAGTGCATCAGTTCCTGATCTCCGTAAGCAGTGATGCTATTGCTGTTCAGCTGCTTTGTTCCCCTCGGCTTCATCATATAGTAAAGACTCAGCTCGTGGCACTCCAGTCCTTTTAGTGTTCCTGTATTGTCATTAAAAAAATTCTCATGGATCACAGCAAGATAATCAATCTCATAGTGAACACCTGTCTCCTCATATACCTCTCTGAGAACTGCGTCCTCTGCGGTTTCTCCCATATGAACGCCACCGCCAATGGAATAATAATAATCGTCTTTCTGGTTGCTGGCAAACAGTGCACAGCCATCCTCGACAATAATGGCTGCTGCCCGATACCGGAACCAGTTGTTTTCTTTTGTAAATCCACAATCGTACATGTTATCGATACCCTCCAATTTTATTTTGACCAGTTTAACAGTTATAGTCAAAAATACTTAGTTGCTGCTCTTTCAATGATTTTACCTTGCGCTCTGATATCTTATCATTTGCATCAATCGCTGCACATAATATAGGTGATTGTGGATCATATTTGCTACATCTTTTTGCAACACTATCCCCATCAAGATTTGCATAACAATACTTACATCCATTTTTGCAGGTATTATATGTGCCGATCTCTACACTTTCCATGCAGCCACATTCCTGCCGCTGATTTTTATCTTTTCCTACTTTTAATTTACAGCCTATTATGTTTTCGATCAGGGCTTTATCGATGCAACAGTTATGTTCTATACCACACTCATCTAAATCGATACTTTCCGCACAGCTGCCGATCTCCATTCCATTTCTTCTTGCAATTCTGCTTATACACTTTGCAAACTCCAATAACTCTGCCTGATCAATTTCATATGAGTCAAGTAATTCCATATTCCTTTTATTCTTCGCATAAACATCAACAAAGCTTATCACACACTTCTCTGTATATCCTTTCAGTGCCATTGCAATTTGCTCAAATGCTTTCAGATGGTATTCCGGTGTGTATTTCTTTGTAAAAAGAATAGGGTCATATCTCCATATAACCTTTTGCTTTCCTATCTTTCTTGATAATTCCTGGAATATCGGTATCATCTTTTCTTTTTTGTGTGGCACATTACACTCTATATCTTTTCCATATCCAGTCAGTGTAAATTGAAAATAATAATTGTATTCCGAAAGCTCATCCAGTCTTGTTATCATTGGCTCTGGGTTTTTTGTCCAAAAAACAATACAATCAACCACATCTGGCGATAGATCTATTTTACTTATCTGATGCTCGTTCATTGGATTTCTGACATACACAAATCTCTCTTTTATTCTGTTGAAGAACCACTCCGAATAATAATTTGGAATGTCAGTTCTACGGCTTACACTTAATATCATTTCATGCACCTTCTGCGCTTGGAACTACGCCCTGATTGAAATTTACTATTTCTTATGTTCCTGATAAAAACCCTTCAAATCAGCTTTCACTTCATCTGGCAGCATCGTCTTCTTTACCCCTTGAATAGCACCTTCAAGTGCCAGCAGACGATGAATGCATGCGGATTCGTCGATTTCCTGTATTTTGAGCCATGCCGCTTTCGCACCAATTTCTCTTAATTCATCAGCGGTGCTAATTCCCACTTGAGCAAGCTGTTCTTCTACTGTTTTCCCTATGTTGGGAAGCTTCGATAGTTCTCCCATATGAGATACCTCCTCTATATTCAAATCTATGACTATACAACAAAATATCCTTCTGCCTCTAACAAAGCCAGTGCTCTGTCAAAGTTCTCCTTCTTGACCAGAATATAATCTGTATTAAATGTTGATACTGCAAAAATTCCAATCTTATTTTCTGCCAAAATCGTCGAAATCTTTGACAGAATTCCGATCAATGAAAAATCGAGTGTGCCTTGTATGCGAAATGCCTTCCATCCATCCTCACGCTCAAGTGTATTGTCTGGTGTATCATCTGTGATGCATACCAGAGAAATTTCCTCATCCGTCTTGCTTATAAAATAGAATTTCTTTGTCAAATCGATATCCTCTTCGGATTTTACTTTACACACGGTTAAATCATATTCAATCTTTTTTAATTCCATTTGGATTTCCTCACTAATTCAGGTTTGTTCATTTTAAAGCCAGACTGCTTTCAAGATCAGCCAGATTACAATCAACCAGAGCAGCACAATAGGTATCGCATAGTACCACTTCTTTGGTTTTCCATTCTTCCATAACCCTTCTGCCAGCTTGCGGTTTTTCTCCATCGTTTCCCTTGGTATCAGTCTTATGGTCAGCGCTACAAGTGCTGGCAGTAAAATCACATCATCCAAATATCCCAAAACAGGGATAAAATCCGGGATGAGGTCAATTGGAGAGAGTGCATAAGCCACTGTGACTGCTGCAACAAGCTTTGCCGCAATTGGGGTTTCCTTGTCTTTTAGTGCTAAAAAGATTGCAGGAATATCTGTTTTTAGTTTCTCTGCCCGTTCCTTTAAGTTCATGCTTCTTTTTCTCCCACATATTGTTTATTGGATTCTTCGATTACTTACAAAATCTACCAATTTCTTCCTCTAACAGTTTAAACACCTTTGCCACCAGATACCCGTCAGCAATTGCATGATTCAGTCTGACAGATACCGGCATCATAAACCGTTCCTCTTCCTCACGATATTTCCCCCAGTTTATAATTGGGGCAAAAAACAAATATCCATCCGGCAGCTCTATATTTAATGAATCGTATGAAAGCCATGAAATATAAGATGCATCAAACCAGTTCGGATGTTCAGCCATATTCAAACCATACTCCCTTGTGTCTTTTGCCAAATCGATATCACGCTGAGCGTTCTCATAAAAGCAGGCATAATCCTCATCGTACTTTGTATATACCGGTGTACAGGTTTCTGTATCATCATGAAAAATGTACTGTGTAGGATTGATCTGGTCATAACAGATCAGCTCATCTGTCTCCCAAAGATATCCCATTTTGTAATCATCTCTTGAATTCAAAACCTTACAGAGTATGTACAGGAAATTAATATAAAATTTTGTATTTGTCTTTTCTGAATAAACTTTAAGTGGTGTGACATCAATCCTTGCTGTCATAGATGTCGAACATTTACAATCCTGTGTAAAATGTCTATATACGCCTTTTCTATAATATTTCTCTTTGTCCACTACTTTATAATTCATAACATCACCCTTCAACTCTTTCACCAACACAAGTCCATAAGCCGGCTCAATATCACGCTTTTCAATAAAACCATACTACACCCTTAAACAAACACAAAATACAATCTTTTCCGCGCTATATCGAAGCATTTTTTGTTCTTCACAAAAAAGAATATCAAAACCAGCAAATAACCTTCTAACATCTTCTTCATCAAAAAAGCGCTTAAACATTCCATCTTCTGTCCGATAAAGATGATGTTCTACTTCTATCCCCTGTCCTGCTCCATGATTCACATCTTTTACAGAATTAACTCTGACAAATACATGCCCACCCGGGATGAGTATTCTATGAATCTCATTTAAAATCATGCGCGTATCTGTTTCCGTAAAATAATGAAGAGATAAGTCAGCACAAACGATTCCAAA
Source organism: Lachnospiraceae bacterium (assembly GCA_017424235.1). Classification (GTDB taxonomy): domain Bacteria; phylum Bacillota; class Clostridia; order Lachnospirales; family Lachnospiraceae; genus COE1. Next base: position 3,736 of record JAFPAQ010000008.1, read on the forward strand.
TGAGTCATCTGCAAACGCAAATTCATCAAGCATATTAAAGCATCTTGCCTCTAACACTTCAGGAAAGTTCTTTTGAATATTATCGATTGCATTCCTTGACTGGTCACAGGCAATCACTCTTTTTCCCTTCTCAATGAAGTATAATGTATCATTACCGCTCCCGCATCCAAGGTCTAAAACCGGACTTTTGCAGTTTACTATGATTGAATCAAATCTGTCTAACCAATCATCTACTTTGATATTATCTCTATCATAATTCGTATGTATTTTATTCCAGTAAAGTTCTGAATTTTTTGCTTCCGTTAATTCAAGCATAATGATCACCTCTACTTGAAAATATGAATATCCGTTTCTTGCACATTTTGCAGATAAAAATCTATCCCATTTTCAACAATAACATTATACTCTTCACCTGTAATTGGCTTAATCCATAATAAATTAATCTTTTCACGGAAGCAGTCATGATACACTGGAGAAGAAATGTCTGTCATCTCCCTGGCATTCAAAAACAAAAGATATTCATATCCCTTTATGCTTGTAAACGGAACTGTGTGCCCATGACCTAAATATGTCAGTTCCTGCCAGGGAAGATTAGATAAATTGGAAATAACAGAATACATCATCTTTGTAAGTGCATCATGCCTTTCTGAACAGGCAAATCCTAACTCTATTCTGCGGTAATCTTGATATTCATCCTGATAAGCCATCTCCACCCTTGGCATTGGGATTAGGCTCACTCCGGCTGTAATTCCATAAATCACTTCTTGTCGTTTTCCGCGTATTAATGCTTTTGGTGGAAAATGATTGCCATCTATGGCATAGTATTTTTCGTATTTTCCAAAAAACTTCTCCAAGATCATCAAATGATCCTGTTGAACATTTTCCCAATAATCCGTATCAAAATAGTTCCAAAACTCCTTACTTTGGTTCACTTTGTCGGTAAAGGTCGCAAGTGCCTGCCTAAGTTCCCATGCAAATGGACCAGTGCCTTCTGCAAATATGGAATAGCCATGAAAACCATTGTATCCGCTAAAACAAGGGATCACTGCAATCACTTCATCATCCAATAACAGAGCAGCCGCATCTCCTTCTTCGAACCACTGAATGCTTAGCTTTTCATCCTGTAATTCGATTCCTTTGGAATCATGGTTGATATATTGCAACGGCATGCAAGGTGCATGTCCATCCCCCATAGTACTATAATCCACTTCTTTCGGAGCTGCGATTCGATTGCAGATCCAACAGCTTCTGATTTCCGGCTCCTCACTTTGAGGATTGATCCACAAATAGAAATAATATGCCTCATAACTTTTTTCTACGAAAGCCTGTATATCGCATACAGGTGACCACTCTTCTAAAATAATTTCAGGTTCCATATTTTCTTATCTCCTTTAATTCCAACAATATAAATTTTGTCCTTTATCGTAACTGATATGAATTAGCCATATATTTATTCCTTTCCTTCATCGTTCATGATGATGTTCTACTGTTGCTTTGTTTCTTCCTTTTTTCGCAATTCACCGCATTAGCCAGTCTGTAATATCAATAACCCTGATACCTTCTATATCGTATTCCGGATAACCTGTTCTTGTAATTATTATCTTAGGGTAAGCATCCTTTATCTTTTGCAAAGGTGCCAGTTCTCTTTCTCTTGTATTGTCATCCTCCAGACTATTAGCAACCTGGATATACAGTTTTTCATTTTCCTTTATTGCAACAAAATCAACTTCTTTTTTATAAAGTATTCCCACATACAACTCATAGCCTCTTCGCAAAAGTTCTATAGCAACTATATTCTCTAAGGCTCTTCCATAATCCGGATTCTTTGTCCCTAATTTTGCATACTTAAATGAATGATCACAAAGGTAATACTTTTCTGTACTTGCCAAATATTTCTTTCCTTGAATGTCATACCTTTTTACCTTATAAAAAGCAAATGCCCTACACAAATAACTGATATATTTATCAACCGTTTTGTGATCTACCGAATCTCCTCTTCCATTTATGGCATCTGTCAATTTTCGTGGGGATGTAAGATTCGATATATTGTCTGTTAAGTAATCTGTCACTTTAGCAAGTACGATATCATTTCTAATCTTATATTTTTGCTTTATATCTCTTAATATTAACGTATCAAAAATATCTCTAATATATTTATGTTTATCTTTTTCATTCTTATAAACATAAGAGCCGGGCATACCACCCTCAATTAAATATCGAATGTATGCCGCCTGCAAATCTGTATAGCCATAATATGTGATAAATTCTCTAAACGAGAATGGATAAACCTCTATTTCAAATGTACGACCTGTAAATAAAGTAGCCAAGTCACTGCTTAACAAAAAAGCATTTGATCCGGTAATGTATATATCATATTTTTCAGATGTGTGAAGACTATTGATTGCTTTTTCAAATCCGTCGCACATTTGAACTTCATCTATAAACAGGTAATTTCTCTTTTCTTTTTGATACTTTTTCTTTACATATTCAAGCAAAGAATGATATTCCAGTAAATGTTCGTATTCGTCATCATTAAAATTAATATGGATAATATTGGCATCATCGCAAGTTTGTTTTATTTTTTCGATAAATGCTTCCAGTAGCTTTGATTTACCACTGCGTCGTATTCCTGTTATTACCTTAATATCCGGCGTATCTTTTACATCCTCTAATTGCTTTAAATACTCTTTTCTTTCTATAAGCCTCATAGATATCACCTCATCACCATTATATAATCATTATTCCCCAAAATCAATATTACTATCAATTTTGGGGAATAGGATTTCATGTCTACGATACACAATGCAATCAGTTCACCATCTCATAGTCTAAAAATGTTTCATAAGCTCCTCGGATACTTCTCATACTCTGCAAATGCATTTATAATCTTCTGATATTTCATTTTTGAATATTCATGCAACCGTTTTGATCAATTTTCACGCCAGCCCATTAGAAGTCGATAGTCCATCTATGATCTCTTCAAATTCATCATCTGTTTTTATTTTTCTATACTTTCTTGAATCAAGATCTAAATATATGATACGCTCTTCGCTAACACCTTCGCCAATAAGCTCGTCCCTTATCATTTCCATCAGACTTGATTTTCCACAGCGCCTAACACCAGTGATAACTTTTATAATGTCTGTATCATGATAAAATCCTCTAATCTTTGAAAGATACTGTTCTCTACGAAATAATTCCATAATATGCACCTCTTTCTAACAGGCTATTACTTAGGCAAGTAAAAATTGCGTTTTTTAACTGCCTAAGTAATATATATTAAATATATCTCGAAAATATCATTTTAACAGATACAGATTGCTTTTTCCTAAATTCCCCTTTTATTTTGTGTTGATAATTTTCCCTCCTCCACATCTTTCTAGTGTGCGAACTTCCAGCATTGAAATCAGTATTCCAATAAACTTCATATGGAGTCTCGGGACGCCCGCCGCAATATGGGCAATTAAAGTCATTGCACGGTTCTTCAAGCCATTCATTACAATCGATGCATGCCCAAGCATCATGCTTATATATTTGTATAATATTAATACCTTCACAATAAGGACAACTTCTTTTTTCGCCAAACATTCCTATCTGAGACCACTTGAATTTCTGTTCTCTCATCTTTGATTGTTTTTTTCTTTTTGTCATACTATCACCATATAAAGATGAATTTTTAGTCATTCATCAACTTACTTAATTCATCAAATGTATAATCCTTATAGTTCTCTCCTGAACTCAATACGGAATCTGTTGTAGTTGGTATTCTCTCCATTACCTTTTGTATATCAACATCCTTAGGAAGAGGAATCTACATGTCTCTTTGTAACTCAAATAAATCTTCAGCAATCCCCGTTTCACTTTTTGAATATAATGCATGTATTGCATATTCAAATCTCTCAATATAGCCATTATAATTATCTGGAAAACCTTCTATAACTGCCGAATCCTCAATTGAGAAGTGATATATAAATTCTTTCAAAAATCGTTGATAACACCAACTAATATGATTGGTAATTTCCTCATCATAGTAATGTTCTAGAACAATTATCATAATACTGTCATATAGTTCCCAAAACTTTTCCTTACTAAAAATACTTTTATCATTGAGTTCAGCTAATAAACTACCTTTATTTCCTGAAAAATTATCATTAATTATTTCAATTGCCTTTTCAATACTACTAATCAACTTCACCGCCCCTTATCCACTGCAAAATAGGAATCTAACAGTTCACTAGAAATCAATTTTATCTTTCTTTATTCAGTTGCGGTAGCCAGCGGTTCAACCTCAATTCCCAACGGATCACATATTTTTCTGAGTTTGGCTGTGTCTTTGTCATTCCCGAAAATAAGCATTTTTTTAAGTTTTTTGAACTGTTTTAGTTCGGATTCAGTTAGCTTATTAAAATCAAATCTTTCGTCGCGTCCATCCCACTCAGGTGCAATTTGCATATAGATTTCATCAGAACCATCCATATTGAGCTCAGTGACTAAATCGGCCAGTCTTGCAGGAATTGGTAATTCCTTGAAAAAGTTCACAGCCGCTATTACATTTTTCGATGTCTCAAGATTCCAGTGTGCTTTCTTAAACGCCATATAATCATAGATGTCAAAATATGGTTTCAATACTTCCTGGTTATACATAAGCTCATTAATGACAGCAAGCTTAAAATTAAATGTATCAAAAACCAAACACTCCTCATCCGGAACAACAATATTGTAGTTCTCATTACTTTTTGGTCTCTCTGGTTTAAATTCAAGGTTTACATCCTTTAAGAAACAGTCATTTTCATAAAGCGGACCATCGTATTTCATCCCAGTATTGTTCGAATCGTTGTCATCAATATGAATACTAGCCTCAACATGTATTGAAGTTTTCGTTCCCTGAGCATTCTCATATACTGGTGAATATCCATATCCAAACGGTGATTTCCACATTTTATTCTGATCGATTTTTTGTCCTAAGAAAGTAAGATTACCTAAATAGCACTTTTCTGGCATTGTATCAAGGAAAGATTCAAATATATTTTTTCCGCTAACATACAAAGTCAAGCCAATAATAATATGTTCTTTATCCATATATGCTTTTTTCTTTTTCAGGTTATTCAGGTAATAGGTTGACCCTTCAAAACTAATTCCAAGTTCATCGTAAACATATGAAATATAATTACCATTAGTTCCATATTCATAAAGCCTTGCCTCTCCGAGTACAGCCCTAATCTCATCGTAAGAAAGTGGAAACGTGAGAAGGTGGCCATTTACATTTATACCATTATCTACCACATCCAAACAATTCATTTTTTCATCCTTCCTTTAGCCCTAAAAATAAGAATTTGGTGTAAACACCTAAGTTTCAATACTCTTGTATCTTTCACATAATCACTCGTAAATCTTTCCCATATACAACATCTTTGCAAAAGTTTTATAATCAACATTATCCCAGTCAGTTTCTTTATCGAACTGAGACATATCATCTACCCAGCTTGCAAGTTGTCCAAGAAAATCTGTTAGCGTCGTATTGATCCACTCTTCTGGATGCTCATTTGCGTCCCTCGCCAATTCAACGACAAAGTTTAAGAAATCATCCATATCTTTAATATTGTTTATCTTCTCTACTTGATTATTCATAACCTTCTTCTCCTTTAGTTGACACGTCACCACTTTTCTGTCAGTATACCTTTATCAAATGACATTGAACTCCCCATCGATGTAAAACCAGAAATTTTTATTTTGTATAAAATTCTTCTAATGAATTGGCGCAAAGCTCGCTCTCATCATCAATTGCATTATACTTATATATTTTATCTTCTACTATGTAGAATGGATTTCCAGCTCCATCATCTGAAAAAACGATCCCTTGTATGTTATAATTCTCCTTATAAAAGGCCGTTTCCTCTTGAATTTTCTCTAACGAATAAATAATCCACCCCAACACTTCTGTATCACCTGTTTCAGGATTAAAAAAGACTTCTTGTATTCCATTTGATTGGGCAAGTATTTCACCTAATTCGGCACCCAAATCATCCGGTACATTTTTAATCGGATCGAATAAAAGAATATTATCTTCATAGAATCGTGATATTGTTTCAATTATCATTTTTTGCCCTTTCTATACTGCTCTGCCATCGTTCCATCAGTTCTCAACCTTTTCGAGCATAACAGTGATATTCTTCTCTGGCTCAAAAAATTATAATGAACTTCTCCTCCGTATCGTTTCAGGTCACAGCGGAAATGCTTATCCTTGAACTGCCATTAAAAATTCTGCTTTGTCATCTTTTCAGAAGCATTCGCGGCAAAAATCATAGTAGAAGATTTCCACTGCATATTTTTCTCACCGGCATGCAAATATATGGTGGTTCCAAATATTTGTATTCACCTGGCGCAATTTTCCAATCCTCTCCCGGAAAATCATATGTTAATTCACTTCCACGTTATTTCCCCCAAGTGTTTCCCAAGCATATCCAAGTGTCCTTCTTCCAAAGCTCCTGCATGAATATCCGCATAAAATCCATTGCTGCGAATCCAGGCAATCATCCCATCTTCTGAATACATAACTGCAATTCCATACACATTCAGCTCTGACAAAAGATGATATTTTTCATTACAATATTTCTCTAATGTTCTTACGATGTTAAGTGTCGTGACAAATTCACCTTTACATCTTCCTTTTTTTACAACCGGCTTATTCTCTAGCGCTATTGTAATCATTCTGCCCAGACAAAATTGGTAACTACACAGATCTCCTCGCTCTATATCCCATTCCTTTTTGTAATATCTCGCAAGGCATCCTGTCTCTACATCATATCCGGCAATTGGTGTTCGCTTTTTCTTGAAAAAAAACAATAATACCCTGTTCCACATAAATCTCATCCAATGGCAGGAAATATGTTGCAATCCCTATTCCTCTGTACTCTGATGTAACTAATGCATCATTTCAATTGAAAATAATAAACCTTCACCAATAACCCATTCTTCAATCTTCTTTCCCAATTCCGTCAACAATGGTGTTGGTTTTTCTTCACATCTTAACTTAATCCACCGTTTTCCCTTATCTATTTGAGGAAATTCCATACTAAAACTTTTACTATTCAAATATGCAATATAGTTTTCAATTTTATCAAGCAATATAGTTTGCTGTTCTGGAGAATCATCAAACGCTCCGCTTGATATGATAATGAAATCTATTCCACCATCTTGTCGTTCACCAATAATATCTACAGAATTAGCATCATAAATCATGTAATATACTCCTTCTTTTGATAATTATAATATATTAACTCCACTTTGACCAAGTAAAGAGCGCTTCAAAAACAGGATTTCTTCTTATTCAAAATATTTAAACTCATACCCATCTTCAGGCTCACCAATTTCATAACCTAACTTATCTGTTAATTTTATTTTTAGTGAAGAATACCATTCTTTCCAAATATCATCAGGCATAGTCCCAGCAATTTGTATTCCACTAGGTTCAACAGATGCCCATATATCTATATCGTTACCTACCCAATGTGGTCCATTTTCATTTCCACTCCAATATGGCATTGAAGCATATACCTCACCTATTTTTTCCCAGATATCATCTGGTGCACTATAATGTATATTTAAATTAATATCATGTTCCATATGTCTTACTCATTCAGATTTGTCTTTATACAAATTATTGTAACTATTACAAGGCATCTTTGATGCCTTACATTAATCAATGCGAAATCATATTCATAATGTTCTGCATCCCCGGCTAATAAAAATCCGCCATACCAGGTCTTTTCCTTAGTATAGCGGATTTTCATACAAATTTCAATGAATACTGCCTGTGTTACCGTGACGGAATGAACAATAGTTACTGTTCACTCGTACCTCGTGAACGTAACAATTTATGCAGCGTAAAAAACTCGGGGTTTCATTCTGAAAACACCTCGCGGGATATAATCTGTGTATAGTAACTTACTATTCAAACACCGCTTTTATAGTATTCCTTTCAACGTTTCAACCACCTCATCAATAACCACCGGTTTGGAAATAAATCCATTCATACCACTATCCAATGCAGCTCTCTTATCCTCATCAAAAGCATTTGCCGTCATGGCTATAATAGGGATTGATGCTAATTTCGGATCATCCAACGCTCTTATGCATCTTGTCGCTTCATGACCATCCATAACCGGCATTTGTATATCCATCAGCACCAGATCAAAATCACCAGGATTTGAAGCAGAGATTTTATCCAGTGCCACCTGACCATTTTCCGCAGTCTCTACCACAAAACCATACTCATCAAGTATCTCCAAAGCAATTTCACGATTCAGTTCGTTATCTTCAGCAAGCAGAACCTTCTTGCCACTGAAGTATTCTGTCTGATCACAATCAGGCAGAATCTCCTCTTTTTTATTTGTTTTCTGCTGGCCAAGAGCATTTAGAAGCGACTCACGCAAATCGGACATAAACATCGGTTTTGAACAAAATGCAGTTACACCTGCTGCTTTTGCCTCCACCTCAATATCTGTCCAGTCGTATGCTGTAAGAATAATAATTGGCGTATTATCTCCCAGACCGCGAATCTGTCTTACAACCTCGATACCATTCATATCAGGCAGACGCCAGTCAATAATATACGCATGGAATGCATCATTTACCTCTATCGCCTGTCTGGCTCGCAGAACTGCCTCCTTGCCTGAAACAGTCCATTCTGATCTCATTCCGACACGCAACAGCATCTTTGTCACACTGTCACAGGTATTGAAATCATCATCCACCACAAGTGCTTTAAGTCCTTCAAGATCTTTAATCTTTTCGTCTTTTTTGTGTGCTGACTGCAAACGCAATTCCAAATTAATAATAAATTCTGTACCTTTCCCCTGTTCTGTTTTTACCTCGATTGATCCACCCATCATATCAATAATGTTCTTTGCAATCGACATGCCAAGCCCTGTACCCTGTATTTTACTTACAGTCGATGTACGTTCACGTTCAAACGGATTAAAAACACGCTCTGCAAACTCTCTGCTCATACCAATACCGGTATCCTTTATGCGCAACTGGTAGCACCCCTTCCCTTCTGAAGTATTATGAAGCTGAGATATCCGCACTGACACCATGCCGCCGGGCGGCGTAAACTTGATAGCATTGGACAGTAAATTCAAAAGCACCTGATTTAGTCTTATCTTATCACAGTACACATCCTCATCGACCACCTCTACAGTATCCATATACAGATCCAGCTGCTTTGCGTGTATCTGACCACTGACAATTGTTTTCAGATCATGCAGAATATCTGAAAGATTTACCTGTGTCTCCTCAAGATGAATCTTACCACTCTCGATACGGCTCATATCCAAAACATCATTTATCAGAGAAAGCAGGTGGTTACCCGAAGACAGTATTTTGGCAATATAATCCTTCACCTTCTCCGTATTCTCTACATTGGAAGCTGCCAGACTGGCAAATCCGATAATTGCATTCATCGGTGTACGGATATCATGGGACATATTGCTTAGGAATGTGCTCTTTGCCCTGTTTGCACTCTGTGCTGCATTGACAGCATCCTCAAGAGCCTGATTGATCTTTTTGTCTTTTGTACGGTCGGACATTACCAGAATGTATTTTTTCTCTCCCTGAATATTGCTACAAAATGCACTGACATGGAACCATCGCACTTCACCAGTCTTCTGATGTACATATTCCCTATCCCATTCCCCTTGCTGTCCTGGAAGAATTTCTGAAAGCTGATCCAATACAAGGACAGTATCATTTCCATTAACAAGCTGATTCATCTCATGAATATTTGCACGAGCCCTCTTTTCCGAAATACCAACCAGCTTTTCTATGTTGGGACTTATATAATCAACACGAAGATTTTCGGCATCAAGCATAAGAAAAATATCATCTACATTAACAGACAGCTTGACAAACAGCTCTTCACGATAAAGAATCTCTTTATCCTTCTTTTTCAGCTTCAATTGATTTTGCCTGATTACAAACGCAAGCATCAATACACCCAAACTAATCATTATTCCTGTCACTAACAGCAGTGTACTGAACTGAAGTCTGTTCATACTGGCATTTACCACACCGGTCGGTACAAGACCAAGCACTGTCCAGTCCTCAAAGCCTGCCGACTCATAGATTAAATAATATCTTGTATCTTCTACTTCAAATACCGTTGCACCGGAACGTCCCTGCTGGAAATCTTCCCGGAGCTTGTCAATCTCTTCGCTGCTCATATTGGAATATGTTTTCAACATAGCTAAAAAATTATAGATATCGCGCCGCTTATTGGCAGCATTATCCACAACCACACGTCCATCTGAATGAATCACAAAGCTGCTCGCCTCATCACCAAAAGCAGATATTTTCAGAGCATTTACCATATCCGAATTGTTGAAGCTGACTGCAATGGCCTCATATTCAAATCCTTTGTACTTCCCCGGCGCAACAGGTGTAACAAACACTATGATTTGTGGCTTTCCGGGTACTACCGAGTTAACGAGTATATCCTTACCCTTAAGAAGCATATCAGGCAGTTCATTCTTAAGATCCAGATATCCGGTTTCATCATTCACTGTCCGATAATTGCCTTCACGACAGATAAAGTAAAAATCCGTAAAGCCTGTTTCTTCTTTTATATGGGCAACAAAGGCATCAATCTGCTCTTCATCCGATACATCCCTTAAATAATCTGCCCACATATGCATATTCGTCCAGTTCCTGCCTACAAGATTATATAACGAATGGTTGGCTTGATGAAATATCTCTGTCAGATGGGAAACACTTTCCTCATATATCATATTCGATACGAAATCATAATATCGGATACCGGATATAACAATCCCTATGACCAAAATAACTGCAATCAAGGCAGTTCTTAACCGTTTCCTCATGAAAAATCTCCTTCTCATCAAATCTTAAATGCATTATCGCAGCACTGTTACATACTCTGTTGGCTTTTCAAGCTGCTCACCACCTTCAAGAGCAGTATTAAATAGCGTGTAAACATTGATACCCGGAATTTCCATTTTGGCTCTTAGCTCCTCGGGCATAGGACAATTGCAATAAGCAGGTGCTTCAATATAACTATCATCGCCAAACATCGCTACAGAATAAACAGCATTATCTTCAAGCTGTTTACCATTTATTGTAATTTTATCAAGTGTAAAGGTTTTGTCTCCATTGTCTATCAGCTTGTACTCCATTCCACTTGTAACAGGGATCAGATTATCATGTCTTATTGGATTAGATCCGTCCTCTTTCACATTGACAAGCCACTCCATGAGGGTTTTGACCTCGCCACCTGTAAGCTGCCCGCTTCTCATAACCACACGATTTGCCACAAGCCAGTTTAACTGCTGACTGGTATAATTACCCTCAAATACAGGCGATGTGACAACACTGGAGTAACCAATCGCAATTTCACTTCCACACTGTCTGCGCAGTGTGTTTAAAACAGCAGACGCAGCCGGAATACCGTTCTCTCCAAAAACATATTCATATCCTGTTTCCTGCGTGGTAATGTAAGTGGAAGTATCTGAATCCTTTTTAGCAGTAAGCTGCGCATTAAAATCCTGATAAGCTCCATTGGCATCATATTCATCGCAGATCATTTTATGTGCCACATTTTTAGAGACAGCGAACATCTCGGTAGAAGCCAGACGCATATACAGATGGTTTCTGTTGATGCAGTCCTTAACCTGTGAAAAAACATCATTAATCTCAATATTTACATTCTTGTTATAGCTAAGTACAGCATTGTCAACTGCAATGTGGCGCTGTCCTTCCTCACTGAACATCGCTTCAAGGACCTGAATAACGACATCGTTCTTTTTCTGATCCTGTGCCACAGACTTATTTACAGCCACCTGACAATTAGGGTATGTCAATAACCAGTTATCTTCCTCAGTTTCTCCGAAATAAGGCAACATGACCGTATTGAGCCCTTCCTGTTTTCGGAGTACCGCACAGTCACTGGCAGTGCCTCTCATGATTGCTGCCTTTCCTTCTACTAATTCTGATTTCATTGTTTCAAAATTCATTTCAATATCTTCCGGCTTTATCATTGTATCTTTGATATATTGTTCAAACTTGTCAAATACAACAGGCCATACCTTGCGATCAAGCCCCACCTGATCGTTAATGGTCTCACTCTCATATTTTGTACGCCACATTATGCCGTCCATTTTCATCAACTCAGGAATCGCACACCCCTGCAATGCCTCCATACAGGAATAATCCTCACTATAGTCGTTCACATATCCGTACAGTCCAAGCGCATCAAATTGACGACATGCTTCGGCAAATTCAGCATAGTTTGTAGGCAATGATATTCCATATTGTTCAAACAGATTAACGTTTGCAATGTAACCATCCACCTCTGCACACATTGGCAGCCAGCGTATTGCCCCGCCAGGCTCTCTATTGTTTTCAATATAGGTATCATAAAAACTGCCCACCACATTAGTCTCACTCAGATCCATAAGCAGATCAGACATATGCGAAGCATCATTTAATGAAAAACGCCGGCATGTAATGATATCCGGAAGGCTTCCCCTCTCATTCAGATCAGCATAAAAATCCATGGTATTATAACCAACAACAAACGTAAATTCAATGTCAGGGAACTTCTGTTCCAGCCATGGAGTAAATTCCTGTGTCATGGACTTATCCCACAAATACATCGTTATCTCAATCTTATCATGGTCCTTTTGGCCACTACAGCTCGTGATACCAAGCAACATAACAAGTATTAAAAGTACGGCAAAAATTCTTCTCTTCATTATTTTTCCTCATCTAATTTCATCGGACTATTTTAACATAATGTAATCTTCCGGTTCTGCTATGGTACCGCCGTCTTTTATATACGCTGTCCATGCTAACTTTACTCGATCTTCCTCTAAATCAAACACATTGTTTTCATCACTCATAAATGGCTCCATATATTTACTTATATTAAGACATGTCACCTTAAATGTATCCTCGTCTCTAATCTCCTTGCCATCCTTGAGCACACGACTCAGAGTATAGGTTCCGTCTGCTTCCTTCACTTCGATGGATACGCCGCTGACAGTCGGCAGAGAGCCACGGTTAAACGGGGTAAATCCGCCCTCAATTCCCTCCACGGATGCTCTGATATATTCTTTCAGCTCTGCACCGTTCATTTCACAGTGCCATGTCTCCAGTGGATTCGGCATGATCATATTCCCGACCATCTTCTCGGTATAATCCGCCTGAAATACAGATCCTGTAAAGCTGTATGCAGGTGCGATCAGTACATCACTGCCATAGAATCCACGCAGTGAATTTGCCATGACAGAGTAGGATTCATTGCCACCGTTTTTGTGGAAAATATTGGAATAGCTGCGATTAATGGACAATACAGTCTCAGCAGCAGCAGCCTTAGGCTGCTTTAACTGTGTATCAAATGCCTCGTAAGCCTGTTTTGCATCATATTCGCCCTGTAACATTTTTGAAACAACATCCTTGGACACCGCAAAGAAGTCATTGGATGCAATCCTGATATACATATGGTTCTGTTCGATCAGTGGTTTCAGATTTGCAAGGTATGGAGACAATTCAAGATTCACATTCTGACTATAAGTAATCACGTCTTCTCCATTTGCAAGCACATTTTGCCCTTCCTCTGAGAGCATAATACTAAGCACCTTCATTGCTTTTTCCTGACGTGTTTTGTCCTTCTCCAGATCCTTGTTCAGTGC
>JAFPAQ010000078.1 GCA_017424235.1 Lachnospiraceae bacterium
GATATATGCTCAGGTAACAGGTTTTATTCCCGCCAAGGGAAGAGTACATGACTATATGCAGGAAAGTACCACAGAGAAAGGTGTATTATTGGGATTTGTCATACTTTTGCTTGGAATAGCAAGTACCCTGCTGGCATTTTTGGCATGGAAACAGAAAGGCTTTGGAGACCTTATTCCGGAAGAGATAATGAGAATAACCATACCCGCCATGGTATTTATAGTAATAGGCTTTGAGCTTATATTTGGAAGCTTTTTTATAGGAATATTACATATTAAGCACAAGAAGAATCCGGATTATGAAGACAGATAGGAAATGTGGATAATTGTATGAATATTGATGATAATGAAAAAGAGCCTCTTGTATCGGTGGTAGTGCCTGTATATAATTGTGAGAAATATATAGGCAAATGCCTTGCTTCAATATTGGAGCAGGAATATCAAAATATTGAAATCATAGTGACAGATGATGGCAGCAGTGATAAAAGTGCAGAAATCGTAAAGCAAAAAATGAATGCAGACAGCCGAATATATCTGCTACAGCAGCAAAATATGGGGGTTGCAATCGCGCGTAACAATGCCATTGATTTTGCAAAGGGTAAATATCTGCTGTTTGTGGATGCTGATGATTTTATTGGCAAAAGTTATATAAGAGAGCTTGTTGACTGTGCAGAAAAAAATCAGTCACAGCTGGTATTCTGCGGATACACCATGCTGGAGGAGCAAAGTGGTAAATCCGTCAGAGTAATGCCAAAGCATTATATACAGGGAATAAGTGAAGAGTGGGCATATATCATATGTGTTATATGCTCACGTATGTATTTAAGGCAGTTCTGGCTTGATAAAAATCTTAGCTTTATATCTGAAGAAGGCTCCAGAGGCGAGGATATGCCGATATGCATATACACTAACGCAATGGCAAAAAATATTTCCATGATACAAAGCTGTGAATATTATTATGTGCAGCATGAAGGCTCTGCCATGAGTGCGAAAAAGATATTCAGATTTCCATATAAGGCAGCAGTTCTCTATTACAGGCGTATACAGCATGAGGGCATACAGAATAATCGGGATTATCTGTATATGGCGATGTTAAAGATGTTTGCATTGTTTAAATACAAATTGTATCAAAAAGCAGATAAAAAAGAAAAAGAATATTTTTCACATTATATAAATACAGAATATAAGAATGATATGAAAGCAATGAAAAAGGCATGGTTTAGGCTTTTGTGGAAGATAGACCTGCCCCTGCAGCACAAGGTGGCAATCACTCTTTTGTGCATTCGACATTAAAAAGTAAAGCGGCAGCTATTTAGCAGAATAAAACAGAAAGGGCAGCGACGTGAGAAAATTTGCATTTGTTATATTGCATTATAATGCAATAGACGAAACAAAAAAGTGTATTGAGTCTGTCAGGGCATTAAAGGGACAGGAAGACATAGGAATAGTGGTGGTAGACAATGCTTCGCCAAACGGTTCAGGAAAAGTACTGCAAAGCCTGTATAGTGGGGAAGCACAGATAAAGATACTGTTACGAGACCAAAATGACGGCTTTTCACGGGCAAACAATGAGGGTGTTCTACTTGCAATGAAAGTATTTGCACCACACTTTTATATAGTGACAAACAATGATACTGAGTTTAAACAGTACGACTTTACTGACCGTATAGAACAGGAATATCAGCACAGTCATTTTAATGTGCTCGGTCCTGACGTATATGTACCCGAAAAGGACATCCACCAAAGTCCCAAGAGAAAAGAGCCCCCCACCTTCAAAGAAGTGTGTAAAACAATCCTGTTCAACCGGATTTTTTTGGCATTTTACGGATTTACAGCCAGTTATATGGTCAATTATTTTAAGAAAAATACTGCCAAAGGCACAACAATGAATCATAAAGAATACCAGCAAAAGGTATGTCTTGTAGGGGCATGCCTTATTTTTGATTCCAATTATGTCAGTCTGAGGATAGAG
This sequence comes from Lachnospiraceae bacterium, assembly GCA_017424235.1. Taxonomy (GTDB): domain Bacteria; phylum Bacillota; class Clostridia; order Lachnospirales; family Lachnospiraceae; genus COE1. Next base: position 1,970 of record JAFPAQ010000078.1, read on the forward strand.
GAAGACTCCAAATGTCCGGTTTTTGCACCTGAAACCGGATTTTACTTTGAAGAATATCTGCTAAGACTGTGGTGCGACAGACGTGACCTTGCCATTGTATATCAGCCAAAGCTTCGGGTACTTCATCATGATGCAGTGGCAACCGGCAGCAGCATAAGGAGTGATAAGGAAAGGTGCAGATTTATTATGCAAGAGACACTCGAGGCGGCAAAGGTGTATCGGAAGTTTGTAATAGGGACGATGGGGATGCCTGCTCTTTTGCGTTGTATTAGCTCCCTGTTTCGTGTATATTATTATTATGGATAAAAGCAATGGAGCAGGGAGGTATAGACATGGCAAGGACAGTGGCAATCGGATTACAGAGCTTTGAAGAAATAAGAGAAAACAATTATTTTTATATAGATAAGACAAATATTATTAAGGAATGGTGGGAAAGTGGAGATGCAGTGACTCTCATTACCCGTCCGCGCCGTTTTGGTAAGACACTGAACTTGGATACCCTTAACTGCTTTTTCTCCAATCAATATGCAGGCAGAGGCGATCTTTTCGAGGGACTTTCCATATGGGAGAAAGAGAAGTACAGACAGCTGCAAGGTACGTATCCGGTCATCTTTGTGAGCTTTGCGGAGGTAAAGTGCAGAAATTTTGAGGATGCGAAAGTACAGCTTTTTGAAATATTTGAAAATGAGTATAACAAATATTCATATATTCCAAAGAATCATTATCTGAGTGGA
>JAFPAQ010000079.1 GCA_017424235.1 Lachnospiraceae bacterium
GATTCGGGCAGAGTTGGACTCTTTTATTGAGGAATTTGAAACATTAAGAATCAGTACCTTATTATCAGAGGAATATGATAAGTGTAATGCAATTTTGAAGCTGAATGCCGGTGCAGGCGGAACAGAAAGTTGTGACTGGGCAAATATGCTTTACCGCATGTATACCAGATGGGCTGAGAAAAAAGGCTTTGCACTTGAAGTATTAGACTTTTTAGACGGTGATGAAGCAGGAATTAAGTCTATTACATTCCAGGTAAACGGTGAAAATGCATACGGCTATCTTAAGTCGGAAAAGGGAGTGCACAGATTAGTACGAATTTCCCCATTTAACGCACAAGGAAAACGACAGACATCTTTTGTGTCGTTGGATGTTATGCCGGATATCGAAGAAGACCTAGATGTGGAGATTAACGAAGATGATTTAAGAATTGATACCTACCGAAGCAGTGGTGCTGGTGGACAGCATATCAACAAGACATCTTCGGCAATCCGTATTACTCATCTTCCAACAGGAATTGTAGTTCAATGCCAGAATGAGCGTTCTCAGTTCCAAAATAAGGATAAGGCAATGCAGATGTTGAAGGCAAAGCTTTATATGCTAAAGAAGGAAGCGAATGCAGAAAAGCTCTCTGATATTCGTGGTGAAATCAAAGATATTGGATGGGGCAACCAGATTCGCTCCTATGTTATGCAGCCATATACCATGGTAAAAGACCATAGAACAGGTTGTGAATCCGGTAACGTGGACGCTGTTATGGATGGTGCACTTGATAGCTTTATCAATGCTTACCTCAAGTGGAAGAGCGTTGGCGGCAAGCCGGTAGAAGAGGTATAGATATAAAAATAAAAAAGAGGATTTTGACTCATGTAAGTTATGATCAAAATTCTCTTTTGTTTGTTGCTTTCTATTTTTTCATCTGCCTATTTCTGCAAGCCATAATATCCAAATAGAAATTCGTATAGGTTATATTCATATATGGAATAATCCATATCAGTGCAATAAAAAAAGTAAATGCGCTAAGTAACAACAATGGAACAAAACAAAACTGTAATAACAAATAACGAATACAGTTTCCTTTCATAATTGAAAAGCTTTTCTTGAATAACGCTGTCACTGTCAGATTTGGGAAATCCAACAGTAGATAAAACATAGGGAAAAGCGGAAGGGTAATCAGCATATAGGTAATTGTTCCCAATAAGGTTGCAATGCTCGTTTTCAACAATGTGTCATAATTTAAGCTATTAGAAGTAGTAAAAATAACAATATTGGCTGGAATCATGCAGATGGCGTCTAACAAAGCAAAGGCGAACTGAATCTTAATAGCTTTGTCAGGACTGTGTTTAAATGCATAGAACAAATCAGAAATCTGACAAGGCATATTGCATGCAGCGTGTAAAAAGAGGAAACAGGAACCAACCTGTAAAATACCTGCAAACAGTTGGATAATGAAAGTAATAATAAAATATAAGATATTACTTATTAAATCTGTTTCGGGAAATAGTAGAATACCAATAGAGTTAGCAAATAGAATAATAAATGCCTGCATTAACATAGCACCGATAAGAAGAGATGCTTTTCCATTCATTTGTATGCGGGCAAGAGCCATAAGCTCAATATACGATTTATTTTTATGCATAAAAATCTCACTTTCTTATTAAATTGTACAATTCAAAATACTTATATAGTGTATCATTTTTATATAGATAAGACA
>JAFPAQ010000080.1 GCA_017424235.1 Lachnospiraceae bacterium
AAGCACTTTACGGAAGATTCCCTTTTGTCTGCAATGGAGCGAGCCGGAAGTGAAGAAATGGGAGATGATGTGGAACGTAAAGGACTTGGCACACCTGCCACCAGAGCAGACATCATTGAGAAGCTGGTCAAGGACGGTTTTGTGAAGCGTGAGAAAAAGCAGATGATTCCCACAGAGGACGGAATGAAGCTGATTACGGTGTTTCCGGATGTGGTGAAGTCCCCAAAACTTACCGCTGATTGGGAAAATGCCCTTACCCTTGTTGCAAAGGGCGAGTATTCCATGCAGGAATTTATGGATGGAATTGCGGATATGGTAAAGAACCTTGTGCAGACCTATCACAGCATTACTGATGAGCAGAAATCCATGTTTGGAGGAAATCAGAGCGCACAGGAAGCCCTTGGAAAATGCCCGAAATGTGGCGGGGATGTGGTAAAGGGAAAATATGGAGCTTACTGTAAAAATAAGTGTGGGATGAATGTAAGAAAAGCCATGAAAACGGAACTTACAGACAGTCAGATTAAAAGTATGCTGGCAGGAAAAAAGACCCTTGTGAAAGGTATCAAAGGAAAGAAAGGACTTTATGATGCCTACCTTATACCAGAAGGTGTGGAAGATTATTGCTATACCAAAGATGGCAAGGAAATCAAGGGGACACAGTATAAGGCAGATTGGAATTTCCACAGAGTAAGAAGTAAAAACTGGTAGAAAAATGGATGTGAAAGTGGTAAAATTTCCGTGTGTGTAGATAACATCTATGCATGAAATTTGAATTTGGTGGTGAGTTTGGGTGGAAATAACATTGATAGATAATGTTTCAAAAAGTGAGTTGGCTGAAATCAAAAAAATGATTGGCGAAGCATTTATTACGAATGAGCTTTTTCACGAGTTTGGAGATATAAACGACAGAAAAGAGCTTGTAATGAAGTATATGGATATATATACAGATTATGTGTATGAATCAAAGGCACTTTATGGAACAGAGAATCACAAAGGTATAGTTGGTTTTATACATAGTAAAAAAGCATCTGTGTATCCACAGCTAAAGATGTTAATTCGATTGTTAAAGGTTATTCCTTTTAAGACGTTAAAAAAGTATATGTCACATATTAAGCAAATTACAGGCTCTAATAAGCAGTATGCTACAAAACCACATATTGATATTTTGTTTGTGTGTGTGGATAAGGAATATCAGGGAAAAGGCTACGCAAGGCATTTGGTAGAAGTTGCGAAGAAATATGCGGAAGAAGAGAGTGTGCCATTACTGTTTGATACTGATATGGAGCGATATGCACAGATATATCAACATTATGGATGCGAATTATATAATCAGACATTGGCAAGTAATGGTGTCACACGATATAACTTAGTGTGGACGAGTGATAAGTAGAATTTGAAGCTTACGGAGGTTTTATGATATGAAGATTCTTGAATTTGGTGATACAAGTAAAAGTAAAATCATTCTGATACATGGCTTCCAGTGCCCTTGGCAAGTATGGAATAAATACATAGAGTATTATAAGAATAAGTTTCATATCATTGTGCCTATTATGTCAGGACACAATCCTGAAGTTAAAGACGATTTTATTTCCTTTGCATCTGATGCAAAAGAAATCGAAGAATATATTCTTTCTCGCTACGGAAAAGAGATATATGCGGTGTATGGAATGTCAATGGGTGGCGTGTTGACGGCAACTTTGTGGCAGAATAATAGATTATCCTTTGATAAAGTGATCTTTGATGGTTCGCCGTTAGTGTCTTATAATTCATTTATGAAAGTATTTATGAAAAAATTTTATGTTGATATTACGCATAAATCACAGCAACGAGATAAGAAAACAGTGGAGCAGGCTACAAAAGTAATTATTTCAGAAGATAATCTGGAATACTTTTTGAAAGTGCTTGATAATATGTCCGACATAACTGTAGAAAATAGTATAGATGGAATAGCTGATTTTAAATTAAGTCAGGGCATATATACTCCTGATACAGTGGTATATTTCTTTCATGGAACAGCAGTTAATGAAATGCTTGCAAAGAAATCTGCTAAGTTTGTTAAGAAACATTATCCGAACACAACAGTTAAATGTTTCAAAGGTAAATTTCATTGTGAAAACGCATTATTTA